>JAUNTR010000445.1 GCA_030538575.1 Cruoricaptor ignavus
TTCAGCCAGATTTTGTACACGTTTTGGCAGACGGAAAAATCATAAAAACCGGCGATAAATCTTTGGCTTTGGAACTGGAAGAAAAAGGATACGATTGGCTTTTGAATTGATTGGAAATTTGATGTTTGGAATTTGAAATTATGGGAACCATAAACAATTTTGAAGATTTGGATATTTGGCAAAAAGCAAGGGTTCTTTGTCAACATATCAACCAATATTGTTTAAAAAATTCCAAATTTCTACAGCACGATAAGTTTCAGATTGACCGCTCATCAGCATCAATAATGGATAATATAGCCGAAGGTTTTGAAAGAGAAGGCAATAAAGAATTTTCCAATTTTCTGTCCATATCGAAAGGTTCTGCCGGAGAAGTTCGTTCACAATTGATTCGTGCTTTTGACCGAGGATATTTGGATGAGGAAGTCTTTCATTTATTAAAAACAGAAACATTATCCATCTCAAAAATGCTTTCGGGTTTTATAACTTATTTGAAGAATTCTGAACATAAAGGAAATAAATTTAACCGCAAAAATGAATGAGGTTTTGAAATTTGAAATATTCATACACAATCTCAAATTTCAAACCTCAAATTTAAAGAATGAATAAATTTTGATGGTTTGAAATCAGCATACACAATTTCAAATTTCAAACTTTAAATCTTAAATTATTAATATGGCACTATTAGAAAATATACAAAACCAACACTCCGATTTTTTGGGAACGCTCGCTCATCGTTTTTTAGATGAAGCGAGAATTTCGGCTTTGCAAAAGTTTGAAAATTTGGGCTTTCCTACCAAAAAAGATGAAGAGTATAAATATACCAACCTTCGGGAAATTACGGAGAAAGACTATAATTTCTTTCCGAAAGAAGTCCACAACATTTCCAAAGAGCAAATTGCAGAATTGCATTTGGGCGAAGAAAATTTCGATTGGATTGTTTTCATCAACGGGAAATTGCACAAAGAACTCTCCAAAGTTTCTATTGAAAATGCGGAATTTCTTTCCTTTAATTATGCTTTGAACGATGAAAAGCACAAGGAAGTTTTCGATAAATATTTTAACCAAATTGCAGATGATAAGTTGGCTTTTACCAACCTGAATTTGGCTTATGCACAAAATGGCTTCTTCCTAAAAGTACCGAAAAACACCGTTATCGAAAAACCAATTCATGTATTTTATCTTTCTCAAAATCAGGAAGAAAATACATTCTACAACACCCGAAATCTATTAATCGTAGAAGATGGTGCGAAGGTGGAAGTGATAGAAAGTCATCACAATTTCGATAACCATTTTGTGTTCACCAATTCCGTTACCGAGATTTTTGTTTATCCAAACGCTAAGGCAGATTGGCATAAATTACAAAACGACAACGATACATCTTACTTCGTAGATCATACTTTTGCCAAGCAAGAAAAAGACAGTTTGGCAACCGTAAACACATTCTCCTTCGGTGGAAAATTGGTGCGTAACAATCTGGATTTCATTCAGAATGGCGAAAATATCAATTCCTTTATGAACGGCATTACGGTTATTGGGAAAGAGCAATTGGTGGATCATCACACGGCTGTTCATCACAACAAACCAA
>JAUNTR010000446.1 GCA_030538575.1 Cruoricaptor ignavus
CCAAATCCGAAGAGATAAGCCAAGCCAAAGTATTAGGATAATGTTGTTTGAAGGTGTCCCCTATTTTCTTGTAAAAATCATCAAACTTTATAGAAATACGCTCGTCATACGGTGGATTAAAAACCATTAACAAAGGGAAATGTTCCTTTTCGCTTTCAAAGAAATTTTGTTTTTTCACTTCGATAACATCCTCCATTTCAGCGGCTTCAATATTAATCCTACTGGCATTCAGCATTCTGGCATCTATATCGTAACCGATGATTTTCCCGTCAAACGCTTTCACTCTATTAATGCGGAATTCCTTTATTTTCTTAAACAAATCCTCATCATAATTCTTCCAATTTTGGAATGCAAATTTCTTACGAAAAATTTGTGCAGGCAAATCCAAAGCAATCATCGCAGCTTCTATCAACAGAGTTCCGCTACCGCACATTGGGTCAAGAAAATTGCCTTTGCCGTCCCAACCTGCCAATTGCAACATTCCCGATGCCAAAACCTCATTAATCGGTGCTTCGCCTTGCTCTTTTCTGTAACCTCTTTTAAACAAAGGCTCTCCCGAAGAATCCAAAGAAATAGTTACCAAATCTCGGTCGATGTGCAAATGGAATTTTATATCAGGATTTTTGGTGTCTATATTCGGGCGTTTCTGGAATTTATTTTGAAAATAATCTACCACAGCATCTTTCATTTTCAAAGTCATAAATTGCGAATGCCGAAAACGCTCGGAATGCACCGTAGCATCTATCGCAAAAGTTTGCCCAACATCCATAAACTCTGCCCAATTGAAACGGTACAATTTCTCGTAAAACTTGTCTTCATTATAGGCTTTGAACTCGTAGATTGGCAACAAAATTTTCACCGCAGTTCGCGCAGAATAATTAATCTTGTAGAGAAAACCAAGATCGCCTTCGCAGTTTGCTGCACGGTTTTTTATTTCCACATTTCTGCCACCCAATTTCTTTATTTCTTCTGCTAAAATAGGTTCTAATCCGAAAAAAGTTTTTATCTGTATTGCTAAATTTTCTGTATCCATTTTTTTATTTTAATTGATGAAAAACAAGACAGCCTATCGGAATGCAAACGGAAAAATCTAAAATCCGACAAAAATATCTTACGCCTTAATGTCTATATCGTTGCAAATTTAATTATTTTTGCACAATGGCGTGGTTTAAAGAATGGTTTAATACACCTTATTATCATATTTTGTACAAAAACAGAAGTTTTGTGGAGGCTCAAAACTTCATTTCTCTTTTGGTGGAAAATTTGGCTTTGCCCAAAAATTCTAAAATTATAGATTTGGCTTGTGGCAAAGGCAGACATTCCGTTTACCTTAATCAGTTGGGATTTAATGTTTTAGGATTAGATTTATCGGAGGAAAATATTGCACACAACAAAATCCAAGAAAATGAAACACTGAGATTTGCCGTACACGATATGCGAAAACCGATATTGGGAGAATCTGCCAATGCCGTTTTCAATCTCTTTACCAGTTTCGGATATTTTGATGAAGTGGAGGAAGACAAAATGGTTTTTTCTTCCGTACATTCGGTGTTGCAAAAGGGCGGTTTTTTCGTTTTAGAT
>JAUNTR010000447.1 GCA_030538575.1 Cruoricaptor ignavus
GAATAAACCGACACAGACGCTAATAACATTAGCGGTAAAAAGATTTTTTTCATTGTTTTTTTATTAGTTTTTATCAAAAATTTCTCATGATGCTAATATAAGAACAAAAGTAGTAATGACAAAGTTTTTGATTGAATTTTCTGTATTTTTTCCTTAAATTCTTTTAACAAACGGTTGTATGTTCTATGTAATCGCCTACGTGGAGTTGTTATTACTTCCAAAAAAATATTTAAAAATTCAAGAATATCTACAATATTTATTTTTCCAAAAAATCTTATCCACAAAAGCCTTAGCTTCAGAACTTGGATTAGATTGCAGGGCAGAGGCATTTTTTTTGTGTATTTCGTATTGTTGTTCGGCAGAATTATCAGCTTTTGTCTTTTGTAGAATAAACTCTTGCACCCAATATTCAAAACGTTTTATCGCCTGTTGTTCACGGACTTGCAGGAATCTTCCATTTTGTTTTTTCAGAGCAATAAAATCCGAAATTTTCTCCCAAACCTCATCCAATCCATTATTATACAATGCTGAACCTAAGAGTACGGGCACTTTCCAATTAGGTTCTTTGGATGGCAAAAACTGCAAAGCCCGCATCAGCTCTAACTTTGTATTTTTAGCTTTTTGCAAATTATCGTCATCTACTTTATTAATGAAAATAGCATCTACCATTTCCATAATGCCTCGTTTTATGCCTTGCAATTCATCTCCTCCACCGATGATTTTTAGGAACAAAAACACATCCGAAATATCATTCACCAAAACCTCGCTTTGCCCAACGCCTACGGTTTCTATTAAAATAAAATCGTAGCCTGCCGCTTCGCAAAGCAACATTGTTTCAAAAGTTGTATTGGCTATTCCGCCCAAAAATCCCGAACTTGGGGACGGACGAATAAATGCATTTTCCTCTTTCGCCAACTCTTCCATTCGGGTTTTGTCCCCAAGAATAGAGCCTTTGTTGAGCGATGAACTCGGGTCTATGGCAAGTACGGCAACTTTTTTTCCGTGCCTTATGGCAAGTCGCCCAAAGTTTTCTATAAATGTAGATTTCCCTGCACCTGGAACTCCCGTAATCCCAACTCTAACGGAGTTTCCTGTGAACGGCATCAGTTCTTTTAGCAACAATTCTGCCTCTTCACGGTGTTCTTTCTTTTTGCTTTCGATGAGCGTAATGGCTTTCCCCAGCAATCTTTTGTTGCCAGATTTCACGCCATTTACCAAATCTTCCAAAGAGAGTTTCATTAATTATATATCATTGGTTTTCATTTAATTAACATAAATTTTATTTCTTAAACAAAAACTTTATTCTCATTAATTTAATTCAGTAATTTTTCTAAAACTTCGCATGCACATTTTGGTAAATTCGTTCCCGGACCAAAGATGAAATCCGCCCCATTCTGATACAGAAAATCATAATCCTGTTGCGGAATTACGCCACCAACAACGATGGTAATATCATCTGCTCCCAATTTTTTCAGTTCCGCGACAACTTGCGGAACAAGGGTTTTATGCCCAGCGGCCAAAGATGAAACGCCAAGAACGTGGATGTCGTTTTCCACCGCTTGCTTGGCAACCTCTTCGG
>JAUNTR010000046.1 GCA_030538575.1 Cruoricaptor ignavus
ACTTCGCCCAAGCCAAGTGATGATTGCCGTGAAGTTTAATTTTAAATAGAATCAAAAATTAAGATACAAGACGCAAGAATCAAGATGAAAGAATCAAGATACAAATATTAATACTTTTTCCTTCTTTGGGGGAAAGTAGAGATTTTAATACAACACCTTAAAACAATTTTAAAAATGAAAAAGACCATCTTACTTTTATTAATTATTTCGTTTGCGGTTTTATCCGCACAAACCAGAGCAATTTACGAATACCGATTTCGTCCCGATTCTACAAAAGTAGATAGCCTGAAAACGGAATGGATGTATTTGGACATCACTGAAAATGGATCCAAATATTACAGCAAAAAAGCGTTTGATAACGATTCCATCATCGCAGCAGAAGTAAAAAAGCAAATGGCAACTGGTTCCCGAAATATTTCGGTGAGCAGAAGCGGCTCGCCCAGTGGAGCAAATTTCGAGGTAGAAAAAAACTACCCGAACTACGAAACACATTTTACCTCTGTCATAGACAACGATACTTACAAGTATTTGGAAGACCGAAAATTGGATTGGAAAATAAGCCCTGAGAAGAAAAAAATCGGCGAGTGGGAAACCCAAAAAGCCGAAACCAATTTTGCAGGAAGACAATGGGAAGCGTGGTTTACTACGGAAATTCCTTTCCAAGATGGGCCTTATAAATTCCACAGCCTTCCTGGTCTCATCGTGAAAATTGCCGATAAAACGCAAAGCCACATTATGGAACTAAAAGCCATAAAACCTTTGATAATCAAAGAACAAGAGGAACTGAAAATAGAAAAGGATATTCCGTTTATGAAAAAGAAACCTTTAACCATTTCCCGAAAACAATATGCCAAGCAATTGGAACAATACCAAAAAGACCCAGTGAAAGGAATGCGGGAAGTATTGAATAGTGGCAATTCCAAAGTCCGTGTTCAGGTAGATGGAAATCTAATAAGCGAACCTAAAGAGGTGCTTCGGGAATTAGAAAGAAGAGCCAAAGAGGATATTAAAAATAATAATAACAGTATAGAGTTAATAAACTGATATAAAATGTCTTACAAAAATAAACTAAAACAAATAAAAGCCTTCGTTTTCGATGTAGATGGCGTGTTTACCGATGGTAGCGTTTATCTGCTACCCGATGGAAATATGTCCCGAGTGATGAATGTTTTAGATGGTTATGCCGTAGTAAAAGCCCTGAAAAACAATTACAAAATAGGTGTGATAACAGGCGGAAATGACCCAATGGTAAAACACCGATTAGAGTATTTGGGAATACAAGATTACTATGCAAAATCTCACGATAAAAACACTGATTATCAAAACTTTAAATCAAAACACAACCTACACAACGAGGAAATCCTAATGATGGGTGATGATTTGCCCGACATCCCAATTTTACGGCAATCTGCCATTGCAACTTGCCCGCCCAATGCTGTAGCAGAAGTAAAAGCTATTTCAGATTATATTTCGCCGATACAAGGTGGCAAAGGTGCGGTAAGAGATGTGATAGAACAAGTGATGAAAGTGCAAAATACTTGGACAGAAGACCACACGCAATCCATTTAATTGTAATAAAAAAAATGAATATATTACTCGCATCTCAATCACCAAGGCGGAAAGAACTTTTAGCCAGTTTAGGTTTTGATTTTCAAGTAGTTTCCATAGATTGCGAAGAGGTTTACCCACCGAATTTGGAAGTGGAACACATCGCAGTTTTTCTGTCGGAATTAAAGGCAAATGCGTACAAAAATCTCTCGGAAAATGATATTTTAATTACCGCAGACACCATCGTAGCTTTGGACAAGGAAATTCTCGGAAAGCCAAAAAACAAAAGCGAAGCCAAAGAAATGCTAAGAAAACTTTCAGGGCAAACCCACCAAGTTTATACAGGAATTACCATCCGAACGCAGACGCAAAGCAAAACCCTAACCGATGTTGCCCATGTAGAATGCTCCAACCTGAATGATGCTGAGATTGATGATTATATATACCGATTTCAGCCGATGGACAAGGCGGGAAGTTATGGCATACAAGAGTGGTTGGGTATGGCAAAAATCACGAAAATAAATGGCAGTTTCTATACCATTATGGGATTGCCCACACATCTGATTTACGAGGAGTTGAAAAGGTTGGTTGGCTAAATATTTTTGATTTTTCTCTTACCTTGACTTTGCGTTTTGTAAATCCGTGTTACATGTAATGTTTAGATTATTCAAGTTCCAAATGAATATTCTTTTTAATTATTTCCGCAACATCATTTCGATGAATTTTCACATATTCATCAAATATTTCTTGAACATAAGGGGCAACCCAATTCTGAGAATTTTTTTCAGGAGTAATACCTAATTCTAATGAGTCAATGTAGTCACTTGACATGAGATAATATTCATTTAATATTGCAATGAATGAAAAATGTTGAATGAAAATATGGATTAAATCACTCTCAAAAATTGTCAATAAGTTTTGACGATTGTCATTAAATATTTTATTGTCATTTATTAATAGATTGTGGAAATAATTGTAATGAGTGTGGGCATTACAACGATTTCTAATCTCTTTGTATCTATTCTCAATATTGAGTAAATCTGAAATAGGTTTTAATTTCTCTGATTCCTTTATATATTTTGAAATTATTCTGTATTCAGGCATTGCTTCTGTTCCATTTCTCCAATTTTCAATTTTTTCAACAGTTAAATTTTCAAGAGAGAAATTATCGTTTAAATATAGATCTATATAAATATTAATCATCGTGGAATCATAAAACTTTCTAAGAAGTGCATATGAATCATTAATTTTGCCTTTTAATAGGATATCATTTATTGATTCCAAAGTTCCACTTATAGAAGAATAAAAATATGTATCTAAATTGAATACCGATTTAGTTCCATAACCAATAAAAGTCATAACTCCCATTGAAATTGAAGAATAAAAACCCTTTAAATAACCTATAGTTTTGAAGACATTATGTTCAAAATATTTTTCTCCTAAATTATGTTTTGAAAAGTTATTTAAATGCATACAAGATATTTGGAGTTCAACATAAAACGTATTGATAAACAATGAACCAAATTTAGCCTGAACACTCAATTCAGACCGAAACACTAAATTACTGAAAAATGTAGACCGAAAATACAAATACAGCTAAATATTTTTGATTTTTCTATTAAGATTTACAAAACCGATGTTGTGCGACGTAGCAATTTCGATTATTTTATCTCAAAAAATTCTGTTATTGTTAGAATTCGTGTTTTTTCAAAAAATTGAAGTTCGAGCAAATCTTTATCTCCTGTAATTAAAAAATCTGTTTCGCTATCCTTTGCCAAAGAAAGCAGAAAGTTATCCTTTATATCTCTACAAATTGTAATCTTGCTTAGAACCTCAAAATACTCTGCATATTCTTGAATTGTTTCCAAGATTTCTTCAATATCTTCTTTTGAGAAGAATCTTCGGAATTTCGGTCGCTTTACAACAGTCAAAAATTCATTTAATAATTCCTCGCTGAAAACTAAAACGCATTTTTTATCAAGTTTTGTAAAGTCTTTGGAAATTAAAAAACTTAATAGCGTTTTGTCCTAATAATTTCCACTTCTTTTGTTATTTCTTCAAGACTTGGTGCGTTTTTAGAATTTGAGCGTAATTTCTTTAAAACTTCAGCAAACCCTTTTTTTTCAGATTTTATAGAAATTAGGTTTAGTTCCACCAGGCTTTTAAGTAGTTTGGTAGCTTTCGGATTTAATATGTCAATTGTTATGCTTGTGTTCATTTCAAAAATATTTTGTTGTTCAAATATACATTTTTTTTGTGAAAGCTGATTGTGATGCTATGTTAAGCGAGCTTAATTTAGCCGAAAAGTTCAATTCAGACCGAATCTTTTTCAATAAAACTAAATTACTGAAAAATACGGAACGGAAAGACAAATACAGCTAAATATTTTTGATTTTTCTATTAAGATTGCAACCCCGCTTTTACAAAACCGATGTTGTGCGATATTTTTTTCATATTTTATTTTTTCTTTATTGCCTTTCTTTTAAGCGGTTTCTCTTTTGAAAACCACAAACCGCCAATTACATTTTTATCTTTATAAATCCATACGCTTGCATATTTTATATTAGGATTTTTTTCGGTTTTAAAGTCGAAAATAAAAAGTTCAATTGGATCATAGTCTTTTGCGTACTTGTGGTAATATGAAGAATTTAAATTCAAAATTTCAGTTTTACCATAATTTATAGCCATTCTTTCACAGTTTGCTTTAATGCAGTCATTTATTTTTTTTGTAGAGCGGGAATCAACGATGTACTTTTCAAATTTAGTGTAATCCTTTTTTTCACATTTTTGAAGATATTCCTGAATGAAATTTTTAGAAATTTTCAGTCTTTCTTGGTTAATATCTTTTTCAGCGATTTGTTTGTAAAATTTTTGTGAGTAAGCAAAACAAGTTAATGTCACAAATAAAATTGTCAGTGTTTTTTTCATTTAAGCGTAGTTTTTGTATAAAATATCGTACAACGGGAAAGGTTTTTGTGGCTATGTTTCCTATATTTCCACAGGAAGACTTCAACCCCGTCTTTTGCAAATACTATGTTATACGACCTTTTTTATTCAAGTTTTTTTATTTTTTCGGCAATTTTGATGCAATTTTCATAGTTTCCAAATACTCCAATATTTTGTGTTTCAAATTCATATAATTTGTCTGCGATTGTTTTTACATCTGCTTTTGACTTATAAAGTTTTACAATGGTAGGCGTGTAACCTTGATATTCATCTCTTGGTGCAAATTCATTTACCCCAATTGGATCCCAATCATTCCACAGAATTTCATCTATTTCTAGATAAATATTTAAAAATTTTCCATTACTCCTAAATTTTTCTTTTAATTCGTTTTTATCAAGATTATAATTTCCGCTTTCAAGATAATCTTTCCATAATAATATGTTTTTCTTATTTATGTCAAAGCCGATTGAAGGGGTATCCCAATCAAAAATTACAGTGCTAATTATTTCATCATCCCAATTGAAATAATCGGAACAAATTAAAGAAAATGCTATAGTGTTTAAATCTTCAGAGTTTACATTTTGTATGAGAAAATCATCACAAAGTTTAATTAGATGATCTTTTTGAACTTCAAATTCACCATATTGAATTTGGTCTATAAAAAAACTGGTTGAATCATAACCGTTTTTTATTTGACTACTACAAGTATCAGATTTTAATTCATTTGCTGTTATTTTGTTTTCAAAATAGTCCTTTAATTTCTGTTCTGTCATTGGTTATAAAATATCGCACAACACACAAATATACGCACAAAACTTATCTTCACAAAGCGTTTTTACCATTTATTATCAAACCATTAGCACAAGTATTTTAATAATAAACTCACTCCCGATTTTCTTCCTCTAAATAAACCAAATCATTAGGGAAATCGTCGTGTAAAGAATGTAAGACTTTTGCGGTGTTTACTTTTTTCAGAAGATGTTCTACAAAGAACGAAGTTTCAAAAAACTGACGATGGATTCCTTGTAGCATTTCCATAAACAAATCCATTCCCACCTTATTATTATGCAAATCCATCTTGGTTTCCAACGGATGATTGGGGAAAAGTTCTTCGTGTAAATCGGTAATGTTTTTACAAAAAATCAAGGCTTTTTTTGGTGAAGATATTTTGCAACAATACATCATAACAAGGCAAGACCAAAGTGCGTGGCGAAATGCATTTTCCACACTGTTGGACGAATGTTTTTTAGGAAAATACCTTTCCGAAATCCTAAACGTTTTTACCGTTGCATAAAATGCCAAAACCGAAAATAACGGATGCGGAAGCCAAACAGAACAAAGTTTCGCTATCTTATTGAAAGACAACGAACGAAATGCCCGAATGAAAATATGACTTGTTTTTTTCATAAACTAAAATCTCACCCAATACCAAAATAATGGGTGAGATTTTTTTTAATTAATAATTAATAGTGAAAAGTTAATAATTGACTTAATAGTGAAAAATTAATTATTCCTTTTTAATTAGCATCCCAAATACTTTTGATGAAACTTTGTAACCATTAGATAATCAGTAGTTTATAAAAATTATTTTTAAATAAAGTTTAATAATTTCAACTATCTGAAAAAATAGTTATTTAGAATAGGATTAATAATGAAAAGTTAATAATTGATTAATAGTGAAAATTAATTATTCCTTTTTAATTATTCATTATTATTTGTTTTTCTCTATTTATTCGTAAGCAAAGTTATAGTTTTGGCAACAGTTTCTTTTATTTCAGTTCTTTTTACGATAAAATCCACGAAGCCTTTTTCTATCAAAAACTCAGAAGTTTGAAAACCTTCTGGCAAATCTTTACCAATCGTTTCACGGATAACTCTTGGTCCCGCAAACCCGATTAATGCACCAGGTTCTGCCATAATAACATCTGCCGTCATTGCAAAAGATGCGGTAATCCCACCAAAAGTCGGGTCGCAAAGGTAAGCGATATACGGCAATTTTTCATCTGAAAGTTGTGCCAATTTGGATTGTACTTTTGCCAATTGCATTAGCGAGAAAGCTGCCTCTTGCATTCTTGCACCTCCCGATTGGCAAATTATCATATACGGAAGCCTGTGCTGAATGGCGTAATCTACCGCTCTACGGATTTTTTCGCCCATTACCGAACCAAGTGAACCACCGATAAAAGCGAAGTCCATACAAGAGATAACCATCTTGTTTCCACCGACCTTTCCCACTGCATTTCTTATGGAATCGTTCAGTTTGGTTTTGGCTTTTACCTCTTTCAATCGGTCGGTGTATGCTTTGGTATCTTTAAATTTCAGCATATCCACGCTTTGCACTTTCGCATCCAATTCCGTGTACTGGTTGTCATCGAAAAGCATTTCATAAAACTCGTTGCTCCCGATTCTTACATGGAAATTGTCTTCCGGAGAAACAAAATTATTTCTTTTTAGTTCCTCGTGTTCTACGATTTTCCCCGATGGTGTTTGGTGCCAAAGTCCTTTTGGTACGTCTTTTTTATCTTCGGTAGATGTCGTAATATTTTTTTCTTTTCTTTTAAACCAGTCAAATGCCATACATTAAAATTTTTTAATTAAAAAAATGGTTCTAATTTTTAGTTAGAACGCAAATTTAGTTATTTTAATAATAAATAAACAATAAAGTCTGATTAAATTTTAGAGCCTGCTTAAAAATCTAAACAGGCTCTAAGAACAAACAAAAATTGCTATAATGTATTAATATTATTCAAATCTTCAAAGGCTTGTACCAATCTTTTAGAGAAAGTTTCCTCTCCTTTTCTTACCCAAACTCTCGGGTCGTAGAATTTTTTGTTTGGTTTATCATCACCTTCAGGATTACCGATTTGGGTTTTCAGATATTCGATATTGTTTACCATATAATCTCTGATGCCTTCGGTGTATGCGAATTGTAGGTCGGTATCTATATTCATTTTAATCACACCGTAATCTATCGCTTCACGAATTTCTTCTAATGTAGAACCAGAACCGCCATGGAATACGAAATTAACAGGTTTCTCTGCTGTACCGAATTTTTCTTGTACAAATTTCTGCGAGTTATCCAAGATTTTCGGGGTCAGTTTCACGTTACCTGGTTTATAAACGCCGTGTACGTTACCAAATGCCGCAGCTACGGTAAAGTTTGGCGAAATGGCTTTTAATCTTTCATAAGCATAAGCCACCTCATCTGGCTGAGTGTATAGTTTGGAGGAATCTACACCAGAGTTATCTACGCCGTCTTCTTCGCCACCTGTTACGCCAAGTTCAATTTCCAGTGTCATTCCTATTTTTGCCATTCTCTCGAAATATTTGCAAGAAATATCCATATTTTCTTCGATAGATTCTTCGGACAAATCGAGCATATGAGAGGAGTAAAGGGATTTGCCGTTTTGTTTGTAGAACTCTTCGTTGGCACCCATTAGTCCATCAATCCAAGGAAGCAATTTTTTTGCACAGTGGTCTGTGTGTAAAATTACCGTTGCACCATAGGCTTCTGCCAAAGTGTGGATGTGTTTTGCACCAGCTACTGCACCAAGAATAGCAGCTTTTTGCCCATCATTGCTCAATCCCTTTCCTGCGTTGTAGGCTGCTCCACCGTTGGAGAATTGGATGATGACAGGGGAGTTTAGTTTTGCAGCGGTTTCCAAGACAGCGTTTACATTACTCGATCCAATGACATTTACTGCTGGTAGTGCAAATCTATTTTCTTTTGCATATTGAAAAATATCTGTAACCAATTGTCCTGTGGCAACACCTGCCGGAAATTTTCTGCTCATAATTTTAATTTTTAATGAAATATTATTTGTTGTAAATTTAAGAATTTTTGAGTTTACAGCAAACTATTTTGTTCTAAAAAAATAAAATATAAATCAGGTTTTAGTTGCTACAAACCTTGAAATACTACGTTTACCAAAAATGACTTAATATTTAATAAATCTAAAATTAGTTTTATCCTTATTATTGTGGATAGAAATAATGTAATTCCCTTTTTGTAGAGGAGAAATATTAATACTATTGTTATCTGCTTTCCCTTGAAGCACAATTTGCCCTGACATATTATAAATAATGTAGGTAGATTGTGGTTTTATATTTTGTAGATATAACCAGTCCTTAGCGGGATTCGGATAAATTTTTGCTTTAGATTCAGATAAATCTTTTACGCTTAAAACTTCCTTAGGCTTAGATATTTTTACAGAATAGTTTTCTACTTCACCATTATCCAATCGACCACAAGGATACCCTTGTGCAGGAACTCCTTGCCATGCTAATTTATGCACAACTCTCATTCCCACAAGCTTATCACCTGAATAAGCATCTTCGGGAACAGAAAATATTTTTGTAAACTGAGTATCTTCGGTACGGTCAGACATCATGATTCTTTCGCTATCGGAATAATTGCCATCTCCATTGAAATCAATCCAAATGGTTAATGCTCCTTCTCTTTTATATCCCACTCTACCATTTCTTCCTACGTTTACGGTAATTGTATTATCCGTAGAGCCTTTTTCTAAATACACAATTCGGGTAGTATCTTGCGAATAATCGGACACAGATGAAGTCGGCATACTTCCTGAGCTACTATTCATTATTTGCAAACCGTTTTTCGGAGTTACATTAACGTTGCTAATCCAATCTCTTTCTGCTGTATTTGGAATTAATTCACAGTATTTTTTCTCAGCTAATGTAAAGAACTGATGAACAGAACCATACGCTCCTTCAACACCATTACATACCGTTGCTATTTGCACTTCATACAAAGAATTTTCTTCCAAATTTGTCATCTCGAAAGGAGAAACGCTGGTGGAGGCTTCAGTCCAATTAGTTGCCCAAGGGTTTTTATATCTTATTTTGTAAGTGGCGTTTTTCTCTAAATTCCAATTCAGGAAAGCATTATTTGTACTAATTCCTGATACATCAATACCTTTTGGAGCATCTCCATTGCAAAGTGTTATTTCTGAAACTTTGGCTTTATTTACAGCAAAAAATACATTTTCAACAGCTGAAACTCTGATAAAAATTTCGCTGTCTTTAATTAATGTTGATGAAAAGGTTACTATCTCTTCCCCATCATTAGGTGTACTTTCTATAATCGTTTGCCAAGTTGCCCCATTATCTGTGGTATAATCTATTTTTACATTTTTTGCATTAAAAGGTGCTGATGCTGTATTGCCCGCATTCCAAGTAATAATGGTTTCAGTATTATTATAAACAACAGATGAATTAACGGTAAACGGAGCTGTATCTACCACTGTTATTTTTTGGGATGCTGTTGCCAACTGTTGCTCTCTGGTATTCGGATGATTATCTCTTACCGTAACACGAAAATTCAAATCTCTTGCAACTGTGGGGATAGCTTCGGTATTTGTTTTAAGACTTCCTGAAAGTACCGTCGCAAGATTCGGAAAATATCTTTCCGAGGAATTACTCGGTTTTAAGGAACGGAACATCGGTCCAGAAGTTGCCTCGGGTAATAAAATAGACATTGCAGAGGTGGCATTATCTATTTGTTCCCAAGTATAGGTAAGGCCATCATTTTCATTATCCGTAGCGTTTGCTTTTAACATAAACGCCGTCCCTTTCGGAATACTGAGGTTAGGAAGTAGTGTAACTCTCGGTGGAGTATTGGTAATGTTGATATGCGTTCCACAGTTCTCTTTACTTCTTAGATTTACTAAAATTTCATCGATACTTGCTGTATGGAAATACGCATCGGAACTATCGCCATAGCCCATAATGGTTGTCCCTTTATGTGGTTCCATATGCACATTGTACTGTGAACCTTGGTGTACGGTATGCGAAAAAGTATGGTTAGCTCCTAACTGATGTCCAATTTCGTGAGCAACCAAATCTATATCATAAGAGTCCCCTTGGGGTCTTCCACCCATTGCTGTTCCTGTATAGGCGGAACCTTTACCACCAACCTGAGGAACACCATTGCCATCTAACGAGGGATTAAGGCAAATACATCCGTTACATCCTGCATCTCCACCTCCACCTTCTGTTGCAAAAAGATGACCGATGTCGTATTTATCATCGCCTATTTTTTGGCTGAGCAAAATTTGTAATTCCCGAGACCAGTTATTTACGCCCGTAAAAGGGTCTGTATCGGGATTGGTATATACCAGTTCATCATTATTTGAAATAAGAATTAAACTAATTGCCAAATCTTTTTCAAAAACACCATTAACCCTGGTAAGTGTAGCATTAATCTGGGCTAAAGCTCCTGCAAGACCACCAAACATCCTACTATATTCCGCTGTAACAGCAACTGCCAACCTGTACGTTCTAAATTTTTGGTCGCTGGAATTAATTTGCATATTCCTTGCCTCTTCAAGCCAATTGTTTTTACTAAACAAATTTTCTATTTCCTGTTGTTGCTTGGGATTTTCATCGGTTTTGCATTCAAATGCTTTTCCCCGTTGGGTTTTATTAGTTTTATGAAAAACACCATATACAGATTTATCTTGATTTAAAGGCTCTATAAACTGGTATTCTCCATTCTTTATCATCATCGATTGAAAATCATCTCCCGAAAGACTAAACCTTATAAATAACGAAGCATCGTCTATCCCTCTCCCAACATAAGAACCTAACTGATAGCGTTTTGCCAATTTTTCATCTGCCACAGGTCTGCTATACACAAAAAATCGATGCATATTTCCTTCGGCATCGGGAAGGCGTAGTTCTACTGGTTTTTTATTTTGATTTTCTAACGGAGCATTTACCAAAACTTTCTTAAGATACTCTATATCCAAAGTATAATTTTTGGCTGTTTTCAATTCTTTTCTGGTGTATTGGCTTTCTGATAAAACCGTTGGTTGCCATTGAGAGAATAACATTGTCCCAACAAAAGACAACAAAGAGAGAATAATTTTTTTCATAGTATTTATAGTTATTTTTTTGATTTTCAACTTGGGGTTCAATTCCTTTTATCCTTTCCCCAAAGCAGTTTTTGGCGAATGGTTTCGTAGAAACTTCGGTCTTTGGGTTGTATCAGGGATATTTTGAATTTTGCTTTTCTTATAATAATCTCTACATTCGTATCTATATGCACCAACCGAGAATCCAGAGATAGAGAATATTGCGGCACTCGGCTTTCTACTTTTAGTTTTATTTCTTGATTATCATCTACAATCAATGGACGAACATTTAAGTTATGTGGTGCAATTGGTGTGATGACAAAGGTTTCGTTTTCGGGGGAAATTATCGGACCTCCACAACTTAGAGAATACGCCGTAGAGCCTGTTGGTGTGGAAATAATAACGCCATCTCCCCAAAAGACATTCAGAAACTCATCATTCAAATAAGAATCTATGGTAATCATAGATGTGGTTTCTTTTCTGGAAATGGAAACATCGTTCAAGGCATAAGGGAAAAATAATCCTTGGCTTGGCGAAACGATTTCTATAACAGAACGGCAAGAGATTTTAACATCGCCTTGGATAATATCATCCATTTCATTAAAGATTTCCTCTTTGGTAAAACTCGCTAAAAAGCCCAATCTTCCTGTATTTACACCTACAATCGGGATGCCTGTATCTTGTACAAAAATAAGCGAAGTAACCAATGTGCCATCTCCTCCGAAAGTGAAAAATGTATCTACTTTTTTCTCTTGTAAATCTTGCTTGTTGGAGAATGTTGCGAACTCTTTGGAGAACTGCATTGCCTCTGCCATCCCGGAATAGAGTACAGATTCCACGCCCCTCTTATCCAACTCGGAGATAAATTTACTGAGATACAGAAACGTATCCAAATCGTTTTTTTGTGTGTATATTGCCGCTTTCA
>JAUNTR010000047.1 GCA_030538575.1 Cruoricaptor ignavus
GTTTGCTGAATGTAGTTTTGTTGGTTGTTCCGCTCGTTAGCATTATTTTTTCTACCATTTACGTTTACAATTCTGGGCAGTTTATAGAGTTATTGCTCAGTCAGCCATTACCACGTTCCAGGATTTGGTTAAACCTGTTTTTAGGGCTTTCTGCTGCACTTATATTGGCATTTTTGGTTGGTTGCGGTATTCCTATTATGCTGTATTCGTCATTAGAAACAGGATTTTCTCTTATTATTATTGGGATTTTCCTATCCGTTATTTTTACGGCATTTGCGATGTTATCGGCGATTGTGAGTAGAGATAGAGCGAAAGGCATTGGGATTTCCATTTTCATTTGGATGTTTTTCGCAATTATTTTCGATGGAATTTTATTGGTATTGATGTTCCAATTCTCCGAATATCCAATTGAAGGGATTATGGCAGTTTTAGCAGGATTAAATCCCATTGGATTATCCAGAATTTTCGTTCTCTTGCAACTGAATATTTCTGCGATGCTCGGTTATACGGGAGCTATTTTCCAGCAGACTTTTGGTTCAGGTTCGGGGATGGTAATTTCTTTGGTTATACTTATCCTTTGGTTTGTATTTCCGTTTCTTTGGTCTTTAATTAAATTTAATAAAAAAGACCTTTAATAGAAAAATCATTTTTGAATTTAATAAAAAAATGCCGTGTATGAAAATTAACATACATGGCATTTTGGTTTTTGTTGAAGCCTATTTTTTACTTTAATTCATTATCTGTTTCCATCTCGTCCTCAACTCCGAAATAAACATTAATTAAATCGAGCTTGAAATCCGCTGGGTCTAAGTTAGAATAATAGATATTTCCATCTTTTTTATTTTGGTATAAATCGAAGGACATTTCAAACTCCATTTCTATATTTGGGTTCATCAGTCCTTCGGTATCTTTTTTCAGAGCATACTTCATTTCTTTGATTGTAATTTCTTCGGCAGGTTTCTCTGTCAAAGTTTCTACCGTGCTGGTTTTCACAAAAACCGTGAAGTGTACTGTGGTTATTTTTTGGCTTTTGTCCCAATCGTTGCGAGCGGTTTTTAGCTTTGTTATTTTGTAGGTTGCGTTTTTCACATTGTGCAAATGGGCGTGCATATATTTCTCAAAATCGGTGTGGCATTCTTGGGCAACTTTTTTATTCATTCCATCAAAAAAACCGACTTCAACCGAAGCAATATACATTCGGATAAGCATATCTATATTTGTATCCGTATAATAGTCTTCATTGTCATTTATTGGTTTCAGATATTCGTTCAGTTTAGCCATTGCATCGGGCTTTTCATTTACGAATGCTTCAAAATAAAGTTGAAAAACTTCTTTGGCGGACTTAGGTTCTTTTTGTGCAAAAAACATAGTTGAGGAACATAAAAATATAGTTAAGAGGAAAACTCTGAAATTAAACATAATTAAAATTTTATTTTTTTAAGAGAACAAAAGTAAGAATTATATGTTTGGGATTTACTAATAAATGCAAGTGGATTATTCTTTTTCTATGATGATTTTATGACCATAATCATACGATAAGACAATCTAAAATCATTATTTTTGCTTCAAACCCTCATTTATGTTTTTGAAAGAAACTTTGCAGAAGTATGGCATCAGTAGAAAAATATACAAGAAAAAAGACGTCTTGTTTCGGGAGGAAGAAAAGGCTTCTTGCTTGCTATATCTGTCGGAAGGAGAAGTGAAGATTTTCAATACAGATTCCGAAGGAAAAGATTTTCTGATTACCAAAATCTCAGGCAGCCAATTTATGGGTGAGCCCCCATTTTTATTGGGCGAACGCTATCCTGCAACGGCTATTGTTTCCAGCGAAGAGGCGGAAATATACCGATTTGATGAAGAGCAGTTTCAGACCTTTATGAAAAGTAATCCCGATTTGCTATACGAATTTACCAAAGAAATTGCCAGAAAAGCGTACAATAAAACCCTGACCATAAAATCTATTGTTCACCAAAATCCGCACGAACGAATTTTGAATTTTATGAAACATTATAAAAAATCTTTGGGTGTGGAAGCTACCGAAAAAATGATGATAGATGTAACAAGAAAAGAAATTGCAAGTTCTACGGGTTTGGCTGTGGAAACCGTAATTCGTGCGGTGAAAAAAATGGAAAAAGCAAAAATGTTGGAACTCATCAATCATAAAATCTATTACTAATGAGGTTAGAAAAATGGTTGAAATTTTCGGTATTCAACTTGGTAATTGTTGCATTTCTTGGTGTGATTATGCGATACAAAATTCTGTTTTATTTCCCTTGGATAGACCAAAAACACACGCAGGAAGCCCACTCGCATTTTGCATTTTACGGTTGGGTTACGTGTTGCATTTATGTTTTGGTCGTTCGCTATTTGCAGAAAAATATTCCGCCAGATAATTTAGGAAAGTACAAAACCCTTTTGGTTGGCAATGTTTTAGCGTCTTTCGGTATGTTGTTGACATTTTTGTATGGCGGTTATTTTTGGCTTTCTATTGTATTTTCCACATTGGCATTGTTGGTTAGTTTTGCGTTTTTTTTCTTTTTATTAAAGGATTTAAAAAACATTCAAGAGCCATCTAAAATCTGGTTTTTGGCAGGTTTATTTTTTGCGGTTTTATCTTCGCTTGGCGTTTTCTTTTTAGCTTATATGAAGGTTTCGGGGACTTTGCAACAAGATTGGTATTTGGCATCTACTTACTATTATTTGCATTTTCAGTACAACGGATTTTTTATATTTTCCTGCATCGGTCTTTTACTTTTTTCATTAAAAGAAATCGGTGTGCAAATTACCCAAAAGCAGAACAAAACCATATTTTGGAGTTTATTTTTGGGTTGCGTTATCGGTTTCGGATTATCCGTATTATGGCTCGAACTCCCGCTTTGGCTTTTGGTTTTAGTAGGTTTTGCTACAGTAATACAAACGTTTGGCGTTTTTCAACTTTATCAATTCATCAAAAATAATTGGGCGAAAATAAAAGGAATTTGGTCGCCTTTGCAAAGGTTTATTTTCATTTATGTGGGTTTTGCATTTTTAGTAAAAACACTTTTGCAGTTACTATCCATAATCCCCGAAATCAGTCAGTTTGCATTTGGTTTTAGAAACGTGGTGGTTGCCTATTTGCATTTGGTTTTGCTAATGTGTATTTCTGCATTTTTGCTCAGTCAGGTTTTAGTAACACAGTATTTCAAAACCAGTAAATATTTGCAATTAGGCATTGGTTTATTTTTGTTCGGTGTTTTCTTAAACGAAGCCGTTTTGGGCATTATGGGCATTTTTTCGATAAGTTATATTCCTGTTCCGTTTTCGGCACATTGGTTGCTCGGTGCATCGGTAATTATTTTCATTTCGGTCATCTTGATTTTTTCTCAATTAAAGAAAAATAAAATCGAGTAAAAGGCTGTTAAAAAAATGATTTGGTGTTGTGGGTTTTTATGTGTATATTTGGGGGTTAGCAGAAATTTCAAACTAAAATTATTATTAAGAAAAAGAATTTAATTAAATTCGCCAAAATCTATAAATTATGAAAAAAGATTTATCAATATTATCAAATGAAGAATTGATCAAGGAGTTTAAAAATAGGAGATTTTTTCTTGGCTTTTTTTTGGGAATAATTTTAACGATGGCTGTAATATCAATTATTAATTTGATTAACAAAGACGTAAAAACGACAACATATTTGCCATTAATATTTTTACCAATAGCTTTAATGTTTTGGAATAATTTCAAGGAGGTTAAAAAAGAAATGATTTCCCGAAAGCTAAAGTAATTCCTATAATGAAAAATCACTCTTGCTTAAATTATGGTTGTGAAGTAGATTAAAACTTCTGTCTAAATTGTGGTCAAAAAATATCAGTAAACAGATATTCTTTAAAACATTTCATTTTTGAGTTGTAGGTTGAAAATTTTAGCGTTTTCAGTTCACAAAAAAACATTTCGTTTTCTATTTTTTTGTAAATTTGGAAAAGTGAAATGGTTTTTTGCTAAGATACTTTTTTTAGTTAGTAGTAATTCTTGAAAAGTACTTAAAAATATGATGAATTAATTTTAATCTAATAATAATGAAAAGAAAATTTCTTGTGAGCATTCTTTTACTCACGTTAACTTACGGTAATGCTCAAAAAATCAAATCGGAAAATTTAGAATTTACGAAAACGGTTCAACCAAAACTTCTTAAAACACAAACTCCAATTGATATTACACTCATCAGAACAACTTCCTCTGAACCATTAAAGAATAATGCTTTATTTAATACTTATGTTAGCGTTCCAAACTACATAATAAATAATACAAGCACACCAGAATATATCGCTGTTTTGGATTATACTTATAAACCAATGACAAATAAAATTGGAAAATTAGGAACTCTTCTGAATGAACTTTATTTAAAATCCAATACGAATGCAACTTTGTATCTTATGTTAAGAGACAAAGGTGTTTTTTATAAAGAAAATATAGAACTGAGAGACAATTCTCAAGATAATTGGAAAAGCGACAAATTAGGAGTTACTGCGGCTTTGAGGGCAACAGTTTCTGATGCAGATGCAGGGAAATTTTTAGTAAATGGGGAATTTAGACCAGAAATAATAACGGAGTTAGAAAAAAAGCAAATTGAAAGGCTTACAATTTTAGCATATCAAACAATTAGAGATGGTATGTCCGAAAATGATGTTAAAAATAGGTTGAATTTTAATTTTTTAAGAAGTGATAAAGAGTTTTCATCTCCGGACTTTGATAATGCTTATTCAAAACTAAAAAACAATATCAATCCAATTAATAAAAGTGAAATCAATAGTGCGATAGAAATTTGGAAGAATGAGGCTAATAAAATTACTGATGTAAGCGATAAAACCAAAAAGAAATATAAAATAGCAATTTTAGAAAATATATTGAATGCACAATATATTGTGGACGATTATAACTCAGATGTAGTGGAAAACGAACTGAAAAATTTGGATGAGAAAAATGGCATTCTCTATTTTTATACACAACAAAAAAATAATTTTCAAAACAACAATCAACAAATAAAAGATTTTACTTACACCTCTCTGCCGAGTGAAATTTTTATCCCTGAAGCGAATAAAGGTCTTTTTACAACGAATAATTCAGGCTCAAGTAATGAGAGTTATGCAAAAATCAACAAATTAAATTTTCACATAAATTGGGATTATAACCCAATTCTAAATTTAAACAACCTAAAATATCAAGTTAGTATATTGAAAGATGAAGACAAATTATTTTTAAAATATCAAAACTTCTTGATGGATGAAATCCTTTGGTATATGATGAATATCAAAAGAAATGCAAAGGCACTTCCTGGAAAAACAAAAAGCGAGATTGAGCATTTTATAGCATTTTCTGAAAAACTTAACAATGAGTATGATGCAAAGAAAATATTTAAATTTGCGGATGACAAAAATTACCGATTGATGAAAGCCAGAGAGTATTTCTCTGAAAATTATAAATTGCCAGATCTTTTCCAATATATTCCAAATATGGATTCGGGAATAAACATTTTTTTTGAAAATAAAAACACTAATCTCTCAAATGCCTTTAAAGATGTTGCCGAAATAAATTCAATAGTTCAATTGAGAAAATTTGTATATGACAATTACTATGAAAATCGCAGAAAAGAAAAAGAGTCAGAATTAGACAATTATGTAGAAAGTAAAGCACAAATGCCGACTTATAAAAATGAAGTTTATTATGAATTTAAAAATTCTATCGGTGTTTTGGGAGGAATTGAAGGCAAACGATTGTTGTCTGACGAAGAGTATCAGAATTATCAATTGTTGATGAACCATTTGCTTTATAAGTTAAATACCTATAATTAGGACTATTGCTAACATTTGTTTTCCAAAACAGGGTTGAAGATTTTCGCATTTTCAGTTCACAAAAAACCATTTCGTTTTCTCATTTTTTTGTAAATTTGGAAAAGTGAAATGGTTTTTTGCTAAGTCGAAGTTAAATAATTAATAAAATTTCCCGCTCTTCCCTCAGAAATTTATAAAAATAAACTCTCCTTAAATCCATCAAATAATTTTACTAAATTTGCCTTAGCATTTCGCTAAAAATTTTTAAAACAAGGCAAAACAAACTATGCTCGAAAAAAAAGAACACGCCTACGAAAAAGCCGTTTTGGTAGGATTAGTTACCAAAGAACAAGATGAAGACAAACTTCGGGAATATATGGATGAATTGGAGTTCCTCGCTTATACCGCAGGTGCAACGGTGGAAAAACGCTTTACCCAAAAAATGTCTCAACCCGATTCCAAAACCTTTGTGGGAAGCGGAAAAGCCGAAGAAATAAAATTTTATGTAAAGGAAAACGAAATAGGAACTGTAATTTTTGATGACGAACTTTCACCCTCGCAATTGAAAAATCTGGAACGAGAATTGGAAGTGAAAATCATCGATAGAACCAATCTTATCCTCGATATTTTTGCACAAAGGGCTCAGACTTCTTATGCGAGAACTCAGGTGGAACTCGCTCAGTACGAGTATCTTTTGCCACGACTTACCAGAATGTGGACTCACTTGGAAAGGCAAAGAGGAGGTATCGGGATGCGTGGTCCGGGGGAAACCGAAATAGAAACTGACCGAAGAATTATCCGTGACCGAATTTCCTTACTCAAAGAAAAACTGAAAACCATAGACAAGCAAATGGCAACCCAACGCAACAACCGTGGGAAAATGGTTCGTACAGCATTGGTAGGTTATACCAACGTGGGGAAATCTACGCTGATGAACGCTTTGTCCAAATCCGAAGTTTTTGCGGAAAACAAACTTTTTGCAACGCTGGATACTACGGTGAGAAAAGTAGTTATCGATAATCTTCCGTTTTTGCTGACCGATACGGTAGGTTTCATCAGGAAATTGCCAACGCAGTTGGTAGAGAGTTTCAAATCTACTTTGGATGAGGTGCGAGAGGCAGATTTGCTTATCCATGTTGTAGATATTTCGCACGAGAGTTTCGAGGATCATATTGATTCTGTCAATAAAATTCTTATGGAGATTAATGCTCATCAAAAACCGATGATTATGGTTTTTAATAAAATTGATGATTTTAGTTACGAGAAAAAAGAGGAAGACGACCTAACGCCTTCGGAAAGAAAAAATATCTCTTTGGAAGAATGGAAAAAAACGTGGATGGCAAAATCCAAATATCCTACGGTTTTTATCTCGGCTTTAACGAAAGAAAATTTCCCTGAAATGAAAAAGTTGATTTACGACGAGGTTCACAAAATCCATATTTCCAGATTCCCGTACAACGATTACTTGTTTGAGTATTACGATGATGAGGAAGAAATCTGAGGAAATGGTCGTGAGGTCTTGTAGTTTAGTGGTTCGGAGATGAAATGATTTTGTAGTTTGGTGGTTTTGCAACTTAGAAAAAACACCTCTGAACCACTTAACCCTTTTAACTACTTAGCTTCTTTAACTATTCAATTATTAAGCCATTTATAACCAATAAGTTATGATTAATGAAATAAAATCGGCACTACAAGATTTATCAATCCCTGAAAAAAAAGATTTTTATCCTCGCTTTTTCAAAACGGGGAAAGGCGAATATGCGGAAGGCGACCAATTTATCGGAGTTACAGTTCCCGACCAAAAAAAAGTTGCCAAAGCCTATTGGGACAAAATATCCTTAGAGGAATTGGGCGTTTTGTTGTCCTCCGAAATCCACGAAGATAGGCATTGTGCATTGCAAATATTGGTGATGAAATTTGAAAAATCCAAGTCTGAAACGGAGAAAAAAAGTATTGTAGATTTTTATTTAGAAAACTTGCAACACATCAACAATTGGGATTTGGTAGATGCCTCGTGTTACAAAATATTAGGCACATATTGTTTTGAAAATCAAGATTATAGAATTTTGAGAAACCTTTCTGATTCCGAAAATATGTGGCACAAAAGAATGGCGATTGTAGGAACAATGTATCACATAAAAAAAGGGAAATATGATTTGACCAAAGATTTAGCATTGAATAATCTGCAACATCCGCACGATTTAATGCACAAAGCCAACGGTTGGTTGCTGCGAGAAATGGGCAAAAAAAACGAAGATGAACTCCTCGCTTTTTTGGAAAAATATGCCACGCAAATGCCGAGAACTACGCTGAGGTATGCCATAGAAAAATTGGATAAAGAGCAACGATTAGCTTTCCTAAACAAGAAATAAAAATGGACTGGAAAACGCTTATCCATTATTTTTTGCATTTGGGATTTCCTTTGGTAATTGCTTTTATTTTTTTTCGTAAAGATTGGAAGAAAGCTTATCTCATTATGCTTGCAACAATGTTGGTAGATTTGGATCATATTTTTGCAACACCAATTTTCGATGCCAATCGCAATAGTATCGGGTTTCATTTTTTGCACACTTACCCGATGATTGCGTTGTATTTTTTAGGTGCTGTTTTCCTTAGAGGAAATTACAAAATTATCGCTGTTGGGCTACTGTTTCATATGTTTACAGATTGGCAAGATTATTATTTTTGGCATTGAAACAGTTGGGTTTTATTATCGTTTTATAGCGGATTCCAGTTGTTCTACAAACTCGTATGCCGCAGGGCAAATCAGGGTGTTTTTTATTGTAAGATGATTAATTTGGTATATCTTTTTCCGGTCTGTGTGCGGATATTCTCTGCACGCTTTTGGGCGAACATCGTAGATGATACAAGTATTGTCTTCCGCAAGAAAATGGCAAGGCAAGTTTTGTAACACTTTATCACCATCCTCATCGGTTCTTAGAAATTTGGCTTCAAAATCTGCCTGTTTCATTTTCAGATGTTTGGCAATTCTTTCAATATCTTTTTCGGTGTATAGCGGTCCGGTGGTTTTACAGCAATTGGCACAAGACAGGCAATCTATCCTGTCGAAAACCGCATCGTGAGTTTCCTGTACCGTATAATCCAAATTTTTTGGCGGTTTCTTTTTTATTAAATCCAAAAACTTTTTATGTTCTTTTTGCTTTTGCAATGCCAGAGTTTTGTAATGTTCCAGATCCACGATAACTGCTTTTATTTTGCAAATGTAATTTTTTTTGAATTAACCAGAACCTGAACTGAATTAAGAAATGGAGGAAGAAAACAACTCCAATTTTAGGAATGATTAGAATCATCTTTTTTGGTTCTATTTTTGATTAATTTTGCCAAATGAAAGATTTAGAAACAAGACAAGATATAGAATTGCTGGTGAATACTTTTTACGATAAAGTAGCTAAGGATGAGGTGATTGGCTATTATTTTACACAAATAGCTAAGGTAGATTGGGGTGAGCATTTGCCTAAGATGTATAAATTTTGGGAGACATTATTATTCGGTCAGGTTTCTTATAAAGGCAATCCGATGGCGGTTCATTTCCCTGTAAACGAGAAGAAACCGATAGAAAAACACCATTTCGAGCATTGGTTAGGATTGTGGACAGAAACGGTAAACAGCCTCTTCCAAGGCGAAAAAGCAGATATGGCAATTTATAAAGCTGGCAACATTTCTTCCCTAATGGCTTATAAAATGGGAATGGCAACAAAAATTTTAGGAAACTAAGTTTTTAGTTTTGCGTAACCTAAACTTTACGTTTAAAGGAATTTTGAATATTATATTGCATAATAAAATCTCTGCTGAAACCAAAAAAATCGGCAGGAATTTTTTTGTGAAATGATGGGGTTTATGTGTATATTTGTGGGTAGTCATTATCCTAACCGAAATTATGCATAAACACGATTTGAACAGAGTAGAATTCTATTCTAAAGAAGATATGGCAGGAGGAATCCAGTTATCAAAAGGAGAAAAAATTTTAAGGAAAAATATTAATGGGGAAATTACTGATATAAATGATATTTTAGAATTTTATCATATCAATAAATATTTTGAGCACGAACTATTTCTTAAAGATTGGACAGAATCTGACATTAATGATTTTAAAAAGAAATCAATAGAGTTTGATAGAATAATTAAAACCTTTTTTTCAAAAATTGATGATGGTAATATAAATCAATGTTATGAAGATACTTTGAGTGGTTATATTGATTCATTTTGGGAAATAATAAATAACTTAAATTGTTATAAAAAAATTTCCGAAACTACTTTTAAAAATATTTTAGTCAATGAACCTTTTTTGATACATACAATATTAAAACTCAAAGGTTTAGTTAGTTACTATGATAAAGAAATTAGAAATTTTTTGATTGATAACAATCAATCAGCAGAAATTTTACTATCAATTTATGAAGTGAAAGATGATTTTAGAAAAAAACAAAAATATCTTCCAAAAAGTCTTACAGTAGATGATAAAGAGCAAATAATAATAAAATATTTAGACCAAGAAAATGTTCATTTGAATTATCTCGGAATTATTGAAAACGCAAAAAACAGAAGCGATTTTAAACTTTCTGACAGAACAAGACTAAAGGCAAAACGTCTACATATAAGTGAAACAGAGAAAATATTCAAAGAGAATCAAGGAATAAAATATGGAGTTTCAGTTAGTTTTCCTAGAAAAGCAAAAAAGATAAAAGATGGGAAAATAGATGATGATAATTTGGTTCACTATTCATACAGTGCAGATTTTATTCTAAAGGATAATAATCCATATTTTTTGTTTCAGTATTTTGATATTTTGTTTGAATATATTGATGAACAAAAAAGGATAGAACTTGTTAGCAAAAGAAGTGAAATCAATGTGATCGAAAGAATAATGGGAATCCGCTCAGAAAATGAATATTTTGGAGGGACAGCGTTTCAATTATCTGAAATGACTTCTCAAGCTCAAATATATGGATATAGTAAAATTCTAAATGAAATGAACACATCAATTGAAGAAACACTTCAGTTTATGTTTACAAAAGCAATACAAGAAAAATACAACTTTCCTCAAAATGCTAGTTTTTCTATTCCTAATCCAACAAATTCTTTTCTTGAAAAAGTTAGGATAATTGCACCTGAATTTGAATCAATACTCAAGCAATACAAATTGTTTGTAGAGGATGGAATAATTGATTTTGAACTTTTACAAATGTCTTCTACACCTACAAAGATTAAAGATATTCCAAGTTTAAATAATGATAAATACATTTACTTCAATGAAGAAAACATTGAAATGGTAAATTGTGCAAACATTTTTTTTTCAGACCAAACAGTCCTGACTTACGTTGACCCTTTTAAAGAAAAAAGATATAAATGCTTTTTTGATTTACTTTCAAATGAAGAATTAAAATTTGAAAATTATCAAGAGCATCAAAAATCACAACTTAATTTTTTAATGGACAAAGAGTTTATTAAAATAAATAATAAAGGATTTATAGAAATATTAAACTACGAAAGGTTATTCATATTTAAAGACTTATATGATAACGAATTTGGCTCATTTTATCATTATACTGAAAAATTTCAGAAAGAAGTTTTAAAAATGAAAGATGAAAATATAGTATATACTGAATCTACTCTATTTGCTAAGACAGAACAAGCATATTTCAATTATTTTTTAAACAAAAGTGAATTTACTAATGGATTAGATTTAAGAAATAGTTATCTACATGGAACACAAGGTGATTCGACTGAAATAGAAAAGCATGAATTTTCTTATTTACTTTATCTAAAATTAATTGTTTTGATATTATTTAAAATTGAAGATGACCTTCAAATTCACACATTTAAGGGCAAAAGAAAAAAATGAAAGGACGAGTCGCTAACATAATATTCGCAAAAACGGTAATGAAAGTCCCTTGCGTTGAAAATTTTGGAATCTTTCAGCCACAAAATACGTTTAATTATATCTGAAAAACATCGCGTAAAATGAAAAATATAATCATAACTTTCTTATTTCTAATTTTTGGAGTAATAGAAATATCTGCTTGTAAATGTGATAGTTTTGGCTCAATTGGAGAAATTTATTCCAACTCTGATATTATTGGCGAAATAACAATTTTGAAAATTTATCAAAATAATCCTAAAAAAAGAATTTATAAAGCGGATATAAGTTTCCAAAATATTTATAAAGGAAATGAAATTAAAACCATTCTTGTGAAAGGTTCAATCGGGGATATTCAAACTCCGGCGTGTGAAATAGAATTAAAAGTCGGAGAAAAATATTTAATTTATCTCATAAAAGGTAAAGACAATTATTATGTTTCTGCTTGCACACCAAAATTTCTAATCGGAAACAAAAGTGAAGCTTTTACATATAAAACACTTGATTTACAAAGACAAGTGCTCAACTATTTGCATAAAAACCCGCAGAAACTTGAATTTGTATTTTATTTTGATGATTCT
>JAUNTR010000448.1 GCA_030538575.1 Cruoricaptor ignavus
ATGAGTTTGCAAATTCATAACTATGAATTGAGCAACTCGTAACTACGATTTTTAACCCCATCAATAGGGCATTTGCGGAGGGTCTATTTTTGTCTGATTTTCGGTTTTGATGGATTGAGGATTTTGCAATATTTTTAAGATATTTTATAATATTGAATAAAGTTTCGCCTTTATACCTTAAAAATTGAATAAACCGATGTATTGTTTGTTGTTCCAAAAAGTTGAGAAACAAAAAACCGAAGCAAAAAGTATCTATCAGATGCTTTTTGCTTCGGTTGTAATAATGAAGTAGTAAACTGTTTACTACGATTATATGCAATGCATAAGGGGGGGGGTAATAATTTCTTCCGATTACGCAAATTTATATTACTGATATTTATCATTGTTTGTGTGTGTTATTTGTTGCACTGCAAAGTAATGAATAATATGGGAGATATGCAATATTATTTTGATTTAATCTAAATAACCTTTCAAAACTATAAAAACATTTCGGTACACAGGCTGAAAAATAAACTGATTTTTGGCAGGCGGGTTTTTAAACGTATTTTTGTGAAATGAAATTTAGTTTAAAATATTTCTTGGCGACCGTTATTTTATTTTTAATTGAGGTGATTATCGCAACAATTCTGAAAGATTGGTTCTTTGTGAGGGCTTATTTAGGAGATGTTATCGTGGTAATGCTCATTTATACATTTGTACTTTCGTTTTTCGAGGTTCGGAATAAAAACTTGCTGATTATCGGGATTTTTGCTTTTGCCGTAACGGTCGAAATTTTACAATATCTGAATATCGCAGAACGCCTAAATCTAACACCTGGAAGTTGGCAACATATCGTAGTTGGTAGTTCTTTTAGTTGGTGGGATATTGTATGTTACGGTGCAGGTTGCATTTTGATTTGGGTTTGGAATGTCATTAAAAAAGACTCTTCGCTTCACTCTGAGTGACAACACCCCAAAATTCAAGATGAAAAAAATAGGAATTGTGGGTTGTGGTTGGTTGGGTTTTCGCATTGCTAAACATCTGAAACCTAATTGCGAAATCTACACCACAACAACATCTGACGAAAAAAATAAAGCATTGCAGGAAATGGGATTTACTTCTATTATCCAACAATTTAGTGATAGCGAAATCTGTAAAAATCAACATTCTTGGGAGGTTTTATCGCAACTCGATGCTATTATTATTACCGTACCTTTCCCAAAACGAATGGGTTTGGATGGTCTTAGAAATCGTTTCCGAAACATCAGCTCGTTTATTTATGGTTTTGAAAAACAGATTTTCCTAATGAGTTCTATCGGAATTTATCCGAATATAGAACTGGAAATTGCAGAAAATACGCTGTCTGAGAAAGATTTAGAACCAACTATTTTATCGATAGAACAATTAATGAAAACCCAATTTCCTCAACTGAATATTTTGCGATTGGGTGGATTAATGGGAGATAATAGGCAACTGAGCAATTATAAAATATCTGAACCTGAGCAAATTGCCAATCACATTCATTACCAAGATATTTGTAGAATTATTGAAATAATGATAAACCGAAATCTTCATTCCAAAAT
>JAUNTR010000449.1 GCA_030538575.1 Cruoricaptor ignavus
CCTACAAATGCATTGAATACATTTTTTCTTTTTTCATATATTTGGAAAAAAGTTTAGCATTATGATTAGAACATACGTTGTGGCTTCGATATTATCGGTTTTTACATTTCAAAATATTGCTGCACAAGAGATTACGTTGGATAAAATCTATTCCGGATATTATCGGGGAAAAGGCATTTCTGGAATTTCATCAATGAAAAATGGCGAAAACTATGTCGTGATTGAACGAGATGGCATTGCAAAATATTCCTACAAAACCACAGAAAAAAACGGTTACGTTGTAAACGGAACATTTGAAAGTTATGAATTTTCTGATGATGAATCCAAAATTTTGTTACAGAAAGAAAGCCAACCGATTTACAGGCATTCTTTTCTTGGAAAGTTCGAGGTTAAGGATTTGAAATCAGGGAAAATAATTTCCTTAAACAAGGGTAATTTTGTGCAAGAACCAAGGTTTTCTCCCGATGCTACAAAAGTGGCTTTTATCTCAGAAAACAATCTTTTTTATCAAGATTTAAACTCGGGGGAAATTACGCAAATTACCACTGATGGAAAGAAAAATCATATTCTAAACGGGCTTTCTGATTGGGTTTACGAGGAGGAATTTGGACACGCCAGACTCTACGAATGGACGAAAAATTCCAACGCTATTGTGTTTGTAAAATCCAACGAAACGGAAGTTCCTGAAATGAATATGCAGATGTATAACAAGCAATTGTATCCGCAAGATTTTCGTTTTAAATATCCAAAAGCGGGAGAAAAAAATTCGGAAGTTTCGGCGCATCTTTATCAATTAGATGTTGAGAAAACAATTCCGCTCAACCTTGCTTCATTCAAAAATTATTATATTCCAAACGTTATTCAGACGGCGAAAGCGGATGAAATAATTTTGATAACTTCGGCAAGAATTCAAAATGCTTCGGATGTTTTGAAGGTGAATACCAAAAACGGAACGGTAACGAAACTCTTTACCGAAACCGATGAAAAATGGGTGGAAACCGATAATGTTACGATGGAGTTTTTGGATGATAATTCCTTTATTTGGGCAAGCGAACGAGATGGAAATCGCCACCTATATTGGTACAACGAAAACGGAAAACTGAAAAAACAAATCACCAAAGGCAATTGGGAAGTTACGAATTATTACGGTTTTAATCCTAAAAATAAAAATGTTTATATACAAACCAACCAAACGGGAAGTATAAATAAAGTAGTTTCTAAGATTAATTTGGAAACAGGGAAAATAACTTTACTTTCAGAAAAAGAGGGGAATAATTCGGCGAATTTTAGTAAAAACTTTAATTATTTTATTGAAACTTCTTCTAATGCCCAAAAGCCTCAAACTTATATTTTGAAAAATGCAGACGGCAAAACGTTGAAAGAATTGCAAAATAATCAAGATTTATTAGCGAAATTAAAAACCGATAATTGGGTTGCGAAAGAATATTTTACCATTCCAAACGAAGCAGGAGACCAAATGAATGCTTGGATTATGAAGCCGAAAGATTTTAATCCAAATAAAAAATATCCGCTTTTTATGTACCAATATTCTGGACC
>JAUNTR010000450.1 GCA_030538575.1 Cruoricaptor ignavus
ATCAAAAAACGCATCTCCTTCCAAGGTTAGTTTTCTGTTGTTTATTGCAAAATCGCTATTTATTTCAATCTTCGCACCAGGAAATAATTTTACCAAAGTCCCATCTTTTAGTTTTACACTCACTGTATCTTGCTTTGCGATATGTATTATATTTTCCTTTGCAAAAGGTTTCCAAAACCACAAAACCCCGAAAAATAATACCACGCAAGCCGCTGTTGCATAAATGGTTTTGCTAATGATTCGTTTCCTTGTTTTTTTCTTTTCTATTTCCTTCTTCAAATTATTCCATACTTCGGATTTGGAAATTCCACTTTTTTTCGGATTTTCTTTTGAAGATTCCCAAAGGGCTTCCCACGAGTCTTTATCTTTCATCTGTTCTTCTATAATGTAATACGGAGGTTTTATGTAATCGTACACCCTGAAAAATGCGAATTAACATAAAGTTAATATTTGCTTAATAATGGCTACAAATTGGCTTTCAGGTAAGCAACGGTTTTGTTCACTTGTTTTTCTACGGCGGTTTTAGAAATTTTATGATGTTCGGCAATTTTGGCATAACTAATATTATATACTTTATTGAGAATGAAAAACTTAGCCCGCCTTTTTGGGATTTGCGACAGTAGGTCGGTAATTATGGTACGCAAATGTTCTACGCTATTTTGGTCTTGTTCGTCTTCCACATCTTGCAGAGAATCCAATTCCTCGATAAGTGGAATTTTAGCTTTGTTTTTACGATAATAATTGCTGATTTCTTGCTTTGCTGTTTTGAAAATCACAGGTTCGTAATCCTGCATAGAATCTTTGGGTTGGAAGTAATTCCAAACGTGCAGAAAAGTGTTCTGTACCACATCTTGTACATCGTCTTTGCAAGGTATTGTTTTGCTTACAAATGCGGTTACTTTATCGAAATAATTTTCGAATACGCTCTGAAAATCTTCTTGTGTTTTGATAACTTTGGTTTTTCGGCAAATTTACAAACGAAAGGCGTAACCAATATTAAACTTAGGTTAAATTTTTTGTTGATAAAAAAGCAAAGTTGATTTTAAAATAAAAATAAGTTACATACAATAACCTCAAACAATTTCGCTGGTTAATCCTCTGGAAACAAGTTTTTCGTGCATTGGTTTTAGCAGTTCTATATTGCCTGTTTTCACGGTACATTTTCCTTTATAATGAACCAAAATCGTACATTGCTCTGCCTGTTCCAAAGTGTGTTTGCAGATTTCGATAAGACATTCTATCACGAAATCGAAAGTATTAAAATCATCATTCCAAAGTACCAATTTATTCTGCTCATCGGTTTCTTCCAAAACCAAAACATCTTCTTCGTATTCCCGCTTTGGGTCTTCGTAATCGTGTATGTTATAGAAAGGTTTATTCATAAGAAATTAAGGGATTAAGCAATTAAATGATTAAAATTCACGATTCCTCAGTTAATTATCCAATTTTTACAAAATCTATAATTCTGATAATTCATCTGTTTGCTGTTCTTCTATATCCTGCTCTTTGTAAATCAGTTCGACCATTTCTACACTTTTGTTATTCATTTTCAATATT
>JAUNTR010000451.1 GCA_030538575.1 Cruoricaptor ignavus
AACGGAAAAAGTATTGGCGAAGTGCGGGCTTAATTTGACGAAAAGTTCAATTTCGACTGCGTGAAGCCGATGCTTTTTCAGATAAGCTAATTTAGGAAAAAAGATTATATGAAAAGCAGCGGCGGATAAATATTTCCACTTTTCCTATTTTACATTTAACCCCGCATTTTGCCAATACAATGTTAGCGGAAGTTTTTTATTAGTCTTTTTCTATAGTTTCCAAATACACTTTGTTAAAATGATGAGTATAATTATCTTTCAAATTCTTTCCGTTCTTATAAAGTTCAATAGCTTTTTCCTTAGTGCTTTTGTATTCTGAAATTCTATTTTCAATCTTTGAGATTTGTCCAAGATAAAATAAGTTTTCTGCAAATTGGTTAATTTTAGTTTGTTTTTGAAAAGCAATTTTAGCATTTTCATAATTTCCAATTTGGAAATAGGTTACGCCAAGTTGATAATAATCAAAAAGACCAATTTGATAATCTTTTTGTGATATCTGTTTATTTATTATTTCTATTGCTTTTCGTTTTTCACCTAAAGCACTATAACATATTGCTTTTGCAATTTGCAAATGATAATCTCCATTTTGAGAATATCCAATATTTTTTTCCAGTTTTTCTAAAGTTTCAAAATCTTCAATTGCACCTTTGTAGTCTTTAAAAAATTGATATTTGCACCAACCTCGATATCCAAGATTTCCTCTTTCATCATATTTTACAGCTTTATCCATTAAGTTTTTCCAAGTCAAAAAATCTCCGCTTTTTACATAAGCAACGGATTTTTCTCTGTATGCATAGGCAAAATGCGGACAAATTGTGATGGCTTTATCATATAATTCTTGAAATTCACGACTGAATTGAGAATGTTTCTCATCAATATTTTCAACAACTTTGCAGGCTTTATATTGCAAAGTATCTCCATAGTATTTAAATGCCTCACAATTTACTTGGGCATTTATTTTAAAAAGAAAAAATAGTGAAAAGAAAATTAAAAATTGTTTCATAGAATTAAGGCATAATTTCAATTAAATTTCCATCTTTTATTTTGAAAATCAAATATTGATAATAGTCAACATTATGATTTTGAATAACTTTAGGATTCCAAAGGTTTATATTCTTAGTAATCTGTAATAATTTGTTGGATATTTTTTTGTCAAACATTTTTGGTTTGTAATTTTCGTCCATTTCCAATAATCTGAATCTGTCAGCTTCTCCTTTGCAATTCACAATAAATCTTATCCTGATTAAACCTGATTCTCCAGCTAAATTTAGATTTTTATAATTGTCAAAGAATATTTTATCCAATTCGATTTTTTCTCCTTTTAATTTCTGTAATTCATTAGATTCATCAAAATATTGGAAAATATATTTTTCAAAACAAAGTTTAAAATTTGGATTATCAGTTTTAGAATCAAATTCTATATCTCCAATATTTTTTGGATAACTTGATATTTTTTTTTCACTCTGACAACTGAAAAGAATAGGAATGACGAACAGTAGAACTTTTATCTTCATTTGTGATGTGTCGGTTTAAAATTTCCGCTAACGG
>JAUNTR010000452.1 GCA_030538575.1 Cruoricaptor ignavus
AAGGAATTTCGCTTTGGAAGATGATGTTTTTGTAGATTATAAAAGTGGCGAACTTTTGGTTTTTGTTGGGAGATAATTTATGATTGAGATTTCCCCGCTAACCAAAAATCTGTTGTACAATTTCTAAGGAATCTGGTGTGCGAAAATCGGCATAATGATAATGATAATACACCAAAAGACTATCCAAAAAATCCTTGCGAAGAACACTTTCTATCGTGATTTCGTAAGTGTTTTCTGCGGAAATAAGTTCTTGCCAAATGCTTGATATTTCTTCATTAAATAAATGATGAGTTTGCTCTTTGGAAAAGTTTCCCGTTTCGGGATTTAGAAATCGAAATGGAGTGAGTAATGGGCTTAATCCATTTATTTTCAGTAAATTAAAAACAAAAATAAGATGACATTGGTAGTTGTCTTTTTTTATTTCATTTTTTAAAATTTCTATTTCATCATAGATTTGTGGATTGTAGTTTTCATTCTTCAAAATATGATTGAGAAAATCTGCCACAAAAAAAATAATCGTATTTATTTTTACATTATTCCTAAAATCGGAGTTGTAAGACAATTCCATTTGGCTGATGTTTTTCAGAGAACCTGTGTTTTTTCGGTTGGTTGTAAAACAGATTTCGTTCAGCGGTTGCAGATATGCTTTTTTCTTATTTTTCGGCGAATAAATTCCCTTTACGAAAAAACTTTCGTAGCCATTCTCTTGCGTGAAACAATGCACAACCGCATTGCTGTCACCATATTTCAGGTAAGATAAAATAAAGCCTTGCTCGGAATTCATTTAGTTCACAACTGCTATTTTTGCGGTAGCTTTATCTGTTCCGTTTTCGTTGGTCATCAATACAAAATAAATTCCCGAAGCCACACGTTTTCCTCTGTTGGTCAAATCCCAATCGTAGTATCCGCCTCGTGCAGTAGCTTGATGAACCAAGTTTCCTGCGGCATCGGTAATGCGAATATTGGTGCGTTCTGCCAAACCTTTTATCCTCACATTTCCTTTGTAGTTCGCATAAACCACAGGATTTGGATAAACCAAAACATCACCAAAATTTTCTGTAACGTTGGCAACATCGCCCTGATAAGTTACAATGCCTTCGTAAGTGGCAAAATACACTTTCCCGTTTCTCTCGTCTATTTTTATATCGGTAACGTTATTATTCGGGAGTGGAGAATTTTCTTTGGTAAAATGTTGTATCGTATTTTGCCCATTTGCACTAATGTAAAAAACGCCACCACCTTCTACAGAAACCCATTTTTGATTTCCCGAATCCACTGCAATTTGTAAAATTTGGGAATCCCGAAAGAGTTCTTCGCCAATGCCATTTTGTTCAATTACAATAGGTTCTGCTGTTGCATTGTTGTAATTAGAAGTAATGGAATTTACAACTCTAAGTCCGTTATTTGTTCCTATCCAAGCATCTCCGCTTTTGTCCACAGCAACACTCAATACACCATCACTTCCGCTTGGTAAACCATTATCCGAACCGATGGAGTAGATGCTGTCATCATTCAAATTAGCAGGTGTATTGTTGAGATTTGCAA
>JAUNTR010000453.1 GCA_030538575.1 Cruoricaptor ignavus
GTCATCGGTGAATGCTTTTTTCATTTGTTTATAGTTTTATTCTCAATCATCATTAATGAGAAATATTTTGAATATCAATAAACTACGTTCTAAAATTACACTTTTTTTTCAATATAAAAATCTAAAACACCAAAACTTAAAGATGAATTAATATTGCTTTAAAATAATGTTTAAATTACAGAATATGAGCCACTTTTGTTCTTAAATTTAAAAACGAGGCAAAAGCACAAAATCTATTGAAAATTATGATAAGCATTAGGATTTACTAAATTTAATATTCAAAATTTCCTAATAAAAAATATTAATCAATACCTTTGCAACTTCAATTGTTAAAATAAATTAAACATGGATTTTAAAAATTTCCAGATGCCTTACAGCATCAACCCAGAATATTCTAAAAAAACAGCATATTTCTCTATGGAATTTGCGATAGACCAATCCCTAAAAATATACTCCGGAGGTTTGGGTTTCCTTGCAGGCTCGCATATGAGAAGTGCATACAACCTAAAACAAGACCTTGTAGGAATTGGCATTCTTTGGAAATTTGGCTACTATGACCAAATGAGAAACCACGACCAAACATTGCAACCCGTTTGGACAAAAAAAATGTACAGCTATTTGCAAGATACAGGCATAAAATTCCAAATAGACATACACAGTGCACCAGTTTGGGTAAAAGTATATTATTTGGATCCTGAAGTTTTTCATACAGCACCAATGTTTTTCTTATCTACCGATGTGCCAGAAAACGACCATATTTCTAAAACCATTTGCCACAGATTATACGATGCCAACGAATCTACCAAAATTGCACAATACATCCTTTTAGGAAAAGGGGGAGCAAAACTTTTGGATATGATGAATTTCGACAGAGAAGTTTATCACCTAAATGAAGCACACGGTTTGCCTGCCGCATTTTATTTATTAAGAAAATTTGGCGGAGATTTGAATAAAGTAAGAGAAAAACTGGTATTTACCACGCACACTCCTGAAGAGGCAGGAAACGAAAAGCACAACATCTATATGTGCCACGATATGTCTTATTTCTCTGGATTATCTTTGGATGAAGTTCGTTCGTTGGAAGGTGAAGATGATGACCTTTTCAATCATTCATTATGTGCATTGAGAATGGCGAGAATTTCCAATGGCGTATCTAAACTGCACGGAGAAGTTTCCCGAGAAATGTGGGGAAAATACGATGGCATCTGCGAAATAAAACATATTACCAATGCACAAGAATTTAAGTATTGGGCAGAAAAACCACTTTATAGCGCAAAAGACGAAGACGATAATACACTATTCGATTTCAGAAAAAAACATATTAAAAAAAGACTTTTCAAAACCGTAGCAGACCAATGCGGAAAATTATTCGACCCGAATGTTCTTACCATTGTTTGGGCAAGACGATTCGCAGGATACAAACGTGCAGACCTGCTATTGGCAGACAAAGAGAGATTCTACAAACTACTTTATAACCCCAAATATCCCGTACAAATTATTTGGGCAGGAAAACCTTATCCAATGGATTATGCAG
>JAUNTR010000048.1 GCA_030538575.1 Cruoricaptor ignavus
TCTTTTGGATGAACTTCTATTTGAAAATCGAAACAAATCCTATGGAGCTTACACGTTAAGACAAGAATCGGATAGGATTCTTACGAAATCTATGTTTATTGGTGTTGCGTTTTTTGCCACAGTTGCGGCTATTCCTTTTGTTGTAGCTTCCCTAAATACGCAGGATAAGAAAATTGCCATTCCTAATTCGGATAAGCATATTTTAACAGAAGTTAATATTGCAGATGTGGTAGAACCTGTGAAACCGATAGTTGTGCCTCCAAAAGAAGAGGTGAGGACTTTTAATTCCGTAGTTCCAACACCAACAAAAAATCCTGTGGTAGAACAACCTGTTGCTAAGATTTCGGATTTTGAAAACGCCGTTGCAGGTTTTGAAAATAAGGATGGTGTTGCACCAATTCATACCATTGCATTGCCAAATACGCCTGTTGCAATGCCGACTGAAATATTACCTGAAAAAACAATTTCTGTTCCAGATAATACACCGAAAACAGTAGTAGATATAGAAGCCGCTTTTGCAGGTGGAATAGATAATTTTAGAAATCGAGTGTTGAGCAATTTTGATGCATCGGGTTTCGAGGGAGCTGGCGAAGTTCTGAAAACCACTATTACATTTGTGGTGGAAAAAGATGGAACCATCTCTAATATTATTGCCAATGGTTCGGATAAAAATTTTAATCGTGAAGCAGAAAAAACCATAAAATCTGTAAAAGGAAAATGGGTTCCTGCAAAACTCGATGGTCAGCCTGTTAGGAGTTATTTTAAATTTCCTATTTCTATGAGGTTTGAATAAGATTTTTGAAGATAATAAAAAACCCCGATTTTTGCGAAAGTCGGGGGTTTTGTTTGGAGAAATTTAATCCAAATGCATATTATCTATCAGCCTTACATCTCCTGCAAATACAGCGATAAAGGCACGGAAATTTTTATCCTTATAAAAGAAATCTGTTTCTTGCAACGTTTCTTCATCTGCAATGATGAAATATTCTAACTCGAAATCTTTGGATTTTGCGAAGATTTCTGCTACACGTTCCTTTATTTCGGGTAAGGTAATTACTCGAAACCAGTCGTTTACTTTTGTTAAAGTTTCAGAAATTATTTTCGCATTTTTCCTTTGCTCTTTGGTTAATCTTTCGTTTCGGGAACTCATCGCAAGTCCATTTTTTTCTCGTAAAATCGGGACATCGTGTATTTTTACAGGCAGATTTTTTTTCTCCACCATTTTTTTAATAATGGCAAGTTGCTGATAATCCTTTTCACCAAAATAGGCATTGTGAGGTTTCACTTGTCGGAAAAGTTCTTCTACCACAGTTCCTACACCATCGAAATGTCCTGGGCGAAATTTGCCTTCCATTACCAATTCCAGTCCATCGAAATCATAGGTTTCACTTTTAGAACCATTTGGGTAAATATCTTTTTCTTTTGGGATATAAACGGCATCTACCAAACCGCTGTTTTCCAGCATTATAATATCGGCATCTACGGTTCTTGGGTATTTTTTCAAATCCTCTTGGTTGTTAAACTGTGTGGGATTTACAAATATCGAGGCAATTACCAAATCGTTTTCTTGTCTTGCTTTTTTGTATAGAGAAATGTGCCCGTCGTGCAAAGCTCCCATAGTTGGGGCAAAGCCTATTATTTTTCCCATCTCTCGGTTTCTTTCGATATAAGCTCGTAGTGCGTTTTGGTTTTTTAGAATTTCCATTGTTTAAATCAGGGGTTAGAATGAGAATCAAAATTAATTAAAAAAATGAGAAATAACAAACGGAAGTGAATAAACTTTGATATAATTTTTTCATAAAAAAATGTTAATTGAATTTTGTTCGATTAAATTTTTGTAATTTTGCATAAAATAATATCTTCTAAACATAGAAAGAGATAAGAAAAAAGAGTATGTCGAATCAGAAAATATTATACGTTACTACCGAAATGTTCCCTTACCAAGAGGAGAGCAATATTGCAGTAACGGTAAACAAAATGGCGCTGAAGATGCACCAATCGGGAAATGATGTAAGAGTTTTTATGCCGAAATTTGGTTCTATCAGCGAGAGAAAATTTCAGTTGCACGAGGTTATTCGTCTTTCGGGGATGAATATCATTATTAATGATTTGGATCAACCGCTTATTATAAAAGTGGCATCTTTGCCAGGCGAGAGGCTTCAGGTTTATTTTATAGACAACGAAGAGTATTTCAAAAGAAAACCATTCTACCAAGATGAAGATGGTACAGCTTTTGAAGATAATGGCGAGCGTGCCGTGTTCTTTGCCAGAGGTGTCGTAGAAACCATAAAGAAACTCAATTGGGTTCCAGATGTTATCCATATCAATGGTTGGATGTCTTCTATGATTCCTATCTATCTTAAAACATTTTACAAAAACGATTATTACTTCAAAAATACAAAAATCGTTCTTTCACTCTACAACGAAACCGATATAGAAATGAGTGAAACAACAAAAGAAGTATTGGATTTTGATAATATTAAGGAAATTTCTGCGTTGGAAAAACCATCTACACAAAAAATGGTGATAGAGAGTATAAACTATTCCGATATTGTGCTAAGAGGAGATGAGTTTTTGGAAGGTGATTTGAAAGTTGCCTACGATAATACCAAAACTGAAAAAGGAGATTTCGTAGAACCTGAACTTATCGGGAAAGTATATTAATCGATTTAGATTTTTTTTAAATAAATGATAAAAAATATTAAAAGTATCTTGAAAACTTCCGCTTTGCTTTTTGCAGGAAGTTTTGTTTTGTGGAGTTGTGAATCCGAAGTGGATAATCTTGGTTCGCAGTTTTTCGATGGCAATACAGCAAGTGGCACCAATGCTTCTTACGATGTGGTTGCTTATAATATTAATAATAATGATACTGTAAGGGCAGATGCCACTAAACTTACTTATGCTACTTTGGGTGCTTTTACAGAGTCGCAGTTTGGTATGCAAAAATCTAATTTCGTAAGCCAAGTAAGATTGTCTTCTTATGCACCAACTTTCGGGACTAATGCTGTGGTAGATTCCGTAGTGTTGGAAATAAAACCACTTGTTGCCACAGCTACAGATTCTGTTTCTACAACAACCGATGAAAATTATGTTTACCCAATAGGGAATGTAGAAGCGAAAAAAGTAGTAACCACTTACCCAATTACCAAATACGGAAAAAGTTCTTCCACAATGACATTGAATGTCTATGAAGTTGATGATTTCTTGGGAAGTTCTTCGGATGCAGTTTATTCCAACAAAACGGTGAATGTGGGAACGCTATTGGGGACTCAAACCATTTCCAATTCCGTAAGTTCTGTTGTGATAACAAAAGACTCGGATAATACTGAATTATTGAACAGAGGTGCAACTATAAGAATTCCTTTGGATAAAACATTTTTCCAAAATAAAATTATAGATAAACAGGGCTCACAGGAACTTTCGGATGTTTCTAATTTTATCAGATATTTTAAAGGAATAAAAGTAAATATTCTTGAGAATGATGGCTACATTTTTAGTTTTACTCCAAATGATACGACTATAAAAATTTATTACACAAAAGATGTAACCTCTGATGGAACAACAACCGCTACGGCAGATAATTTTTCTATAACTCTTGGTAGTGGTAATGCAAGATATAACCAAATAGAATACAACAGAACAGGAACTCCCGTTGCTGATATATTGGCACAAACAACGCCAAATTACCAAAACGGAGATACAAAATTATACGCACAAGGAATGGGCGGACCGAGAATAGGACTTAGAATTCCTGCGGAAACAGTAGCAGAGATTAGGGATTTATATAAAAATCAAAATATAGGAATTGTTTCAGCTAAAATTCGTTTGTATTCCGATGCTTCTGTTTGGGATAATAACTATGCTAAGCCGACATCATTTACTGCGGGAACATACAGTCCTGCAAACAACACGATGAATCTTTCCACTTTCTTGCAAGATTTTACAGCATTCGCAGCTTCAGGATTGTATAGTTTGGTAACGGCTTATGATTTAACGTCCAATCCAGCTTATTACGATATTTCTATCACTCAAACTTTTAAAAATATTATAGAAAAATCAGCCGATAACGAGGATTTGGTTTTAACAGTAGGCGGTTATGAACTTAATACCACTACTGGAGCATACCTTGGAGCAACTTATACATCCAATGCCTATACACCGAATAGAATTGTATTGGTAGGTACAGATTCGTCTAACGACAATAGAGCAAAATTAAATATCATTTACGCAACAAAATAAAATTTATAATAACTTATGTGTGGAATTGTAGGATACACAGGATTTCAAGATGCATATAACATCGTTATTAATGGTCTTAGAAGATTAGAATACAGAGGGTACGACAGTGCAGGAATCGTATTAGACTCGGATAATTGTCCGTTCGATGTGGCTAAAACCAAAGGTAAAGTAGATGATTTAGTATCTATTTCCGAAAATCTAAAAGGAAAAGCAAATGTAGGAATGGGGCATACCAGATGGGCAACTCATGGTGTACCAAGCGATAGAAACTCGCACCCACATTTGTCTAATAACGGTAAAATAGCATTGGTACACAACGGAATTATAGAAAACTACGATACCATAAAAACAATGCTTACCGAGAAAGGTTTTACCTTTCAGTCTGAAACAGATACAGAGGTTTTGGTAAATTTGGTACAGTATTTTATGGATGCCAGCCCGGAAATAGATTTCCCAACAGCTGTAAGATATGCATTGAACGAAGTTTACGGAGCGTATGCGATTACCGTAATGCACGATGATTTTCCAGGATTATTAGTTGTAGGTAGATTAGGTTCTCCGCTTGCAATTGGTTTGGGAGAGAACGAATATTTCATCGCTTCTGATGCTTCTCCGTTTGTAGAATTTACCAAAGAAGCCATCTATTTGGAGGAAGGGCATATGGCAACTATCTCCTTGGAAAATGGTGTAGAAATCCGAAGCATTACAGACAATACCAAGGTAGAACCTGTGGTACAGGAACTAAAACTTAGCCTTGAACAAATAGAAAAAGGCGGTTATGAGCATTTTATGTTAAAAGAAATCTTCGAGCAACCAAAATCCATCCACGATACAATGAGAGGAAGACTTTTGGTAGATGAAGGTATTATAAAAATGGCAGGTATTTGGGATCATTTGGAGCGTTTTAATAATGCGGGAAGAATCATCATCATTGCTTGTGGAACTTCTTGGCACGCAGGTTTAATCGGAGAATATCTTATCGAAGAGTTTTCAAGAATTCCTGTGGAAGTAGAATACGCATCCGAGTTTAGATACAGAAATCCAATCATTACCAATAAAGATGTTGTAATAGCAATTTCCCAATCAGGAGAAACGGCAGATACTATGGCGGCTTTGAAGTTGGCGAAAGAAAAAGGAGCATTTATCTACGGTATTTGCAACGTTGTAGATTCTTCTATTGCAAGAATTACAGATGCCGGTTCTTACACGCACGCCGGACCAGAAATAGGTGTAGCTTCCACAAAAGCATTCACGGCACAGCTTACCATTTTATCTCTTATTGCATTGAAATTAGGGAAACACAACGGGCAACTCAGCAATCAAGAATTTATGAGATTGATTACCGAGTTAGATGCTATTCCAAAGAAAATAGAAGAAGTTTTAGAACTTACTCACGACCATGTACAAAATATCGCTAAGGAATTTGTAGAGGCTACCAATTTCTTATATTTAGGAAGAGGTTACAATTATCCTGCAGCTTTGGAAGGTGCTTTGAAGTTGAAAGAAATTTCTTACATCCACGCAGAAGGTTATCCTGCTGCAGAAATGAAACACGGTCCAATCGCCTTAATAGACGAGAATATGCCAATCGTTATCATTGCACCGAAAAAAGGACACTACGATAAAATTGTATCCAACGTACAAGAGATAAAAGCCAGAAAGGGAAAAGTAGTTGCAGTAGTAAGCAAAGGCGATGAGCAAGTAGCATCTATGGCAGACCATGTGATAGAAATCCCTGATACTTCCGAATGTTTCTCCCCAATCGTAGCATCTGTGCCATTACAATTATTAGCTTATTACATAGCAGTTTACAGAGGTGCAAATGTGGATCAACCGAGAAACTTGGCAAAATCTGTAACCGTAGAATAAAGTTTTTTTTAAAATTAATAAAATATTATTTTTAATTTTTCGTTTGCAGAATAAATAAAATTATATATTTACCGCTTAATTTAAAATATAGCATGAAAAGGATATTTCTTGTATTAATATCAGCATCGTTCGTCATCTCTTGCTCCAAAGGAACCAGGTCAGCAGGAAAACCAGACACAAGAGGAGAGCTAATTCCTAAGGATAAATCTAAATCTTTTGTAGCCGAAAGACCTTATGGTATGGTCGCAATTCCTGGCGGTTCCTTTATAATGGGACTTGCCGATCAGGATATGACCAATATGCCCGAAAAAGCGATGCCAAAAACTGTAACCGTTTCCTCTTTTTTTATGGATGAAACCGAAGTTACCAATGCCGATTATAGAGTGTTTATCAACTATGTTAGAGATTCTATTGCGAGAACTCTTTTGGCAGAAGCTGCAGGAGATGCTGGCGGAGATGGTAATGGGACAGGAATTTCCGATTATGCTTATCTTGCCAAAAAAGGTGGTGATAATGTAACTCCTTACCAAGAATATTTGGAATCCCAAGGTGGAAGAGATGGTTATGATGAATCCCAAAGATTGGATTGGACAGTGCCATTGCATTGGAATACATCCAACTATCCCGATGTACAATATGCTGAAGTTTTGGAATCTATGTATATCCCAAAAGCAGAGAGAATAAATAATGAAAGAATTATTGATGCCAGAAAACTTAAGTATTCTTACCAATGGGAAGATGTGGAATCTGCGGTAAAAGATAAATCTCGTGGTGCTAAATATTTGAAAAAAGAAAGCATCGCCGTTTATCCTGATACTACAGTTTGGGTTAAAGATTTTAATTACGCTTACAACGAACCTTTATACGATGGCTATTTTTGGCATAAAGCTTACAAAAACTATCCTGTGGTTGGCGTAACTTGGGATCAGGCAAGAGCTTACTGTAACTATAAAACTAAAGCAAAATCCGATTACAACGAAAGTTTGAAGAAGAAAAAGCAAAAACCAATGGCATTCCGTTTACCAACTGAAGCTGAATGGGAATATGCTGCAAGAGGTGGACTGGAGAATGCAACTTATCCTTGGGGAGGTCCATATCTTATGGATGATAGAGGTTGCTATCTTGCCAACTTCAAACCCAAAAGAGGTAATTATATAGAAGATGAGAAAAAAGGAACTTATACCTATACAGCTCCTGTAAAACAATTCGGCAAAAACGGTTATGGATTGTACGATATGGCAGGCAACGTAGCAGAATGGACAGAGTCGCCGTACAGCAATTCCACTTACCAATTCTCTTCTACACTTAATCCTTATCTTTCCAACCAAGCATATAGAGATGTGAAAAAATCTGTAAGAGGTGGTTCTTGGAAAGACGTTGGTTATCTTCTAATGACAGGTTATAGAGATTGGGAAAGAAAAGATTCTGCAAGAAGCTATATCGGATTTAGAACAGTGCAAGATATTCCTGAAGGAACTGCTAAATTTAAAAGAAAGACAAACTAATAACTCATTTATCAACTATTAAAAAAATACAGCGATGTTAAAACTAAGCGAAAAAACTCTGAATTTATTATTCAACCTTGGGGCTTCTGTCATTATTTTGGGAGCATTATTTAAAATCACGCACTGGCCATTGCCTTTCGGTATCAGTGGGAACCTAATCTTGGGAACAGGTTTGTTATTCGAAGCCGTTATCTTCTTTATATCAGCTTTCAACCCACCTGCATCAGGTGAAAACTACGCTTGGGAAAATGTATATCCTGAGTTGTTGGATGCCAATGCACAACCTAAACCAAGAAAAATAAACCAAGTTGCAGAAACTAATAATTTAGATGTTTCTCTTTCAGATAAATTAGATAAAATGTTGGCAGATGCCAAATTAGACGTTTCTCTTTTTGAAAGTTTAAAATCAGGGATTGAGAAATTCTCATCTTCCGTAGATGAAATTAATAAAACTGTAGATGTTTCTACAGCAACACAAAAATACAATGACCAATTGACTTTGGCAGCTAGCCATTTGGAAAGTATGAATGCTTTGTATGCTTTGCAACTTGACCACGGAAGACAGCAATCAGAATATCATAATAAATACGTATCCGATTTGCAAAAATCTGCTGAGCAATCTGAAAAATTCAATGAAGAGTTGAATGGTCTTACAGCTAACCTAAATAATCTGAACAGAGTATATGGTGGAATGCTAAATGCTATGAAAGGATAATTCTTTAGAATAAAATATCAATTTAAAAAGAAAATCAAGAATGGCAGCTACAGCAAGCGGAGCACACGGACAACGTCAGAAAATGATCAGTTTGATGTATTTGGTCTTCATCGCCATGTTGGCAATACAAATAGACCAAGAAATCATCCGTTCATATAATGACACCAATGATGCTCTTACAAATACACGGGAACTTACACAATATAAAAATAATACGATTTTTGAACGTACTTTAGATGCTAAAGCAGTTTCTTCTCCTGAGAAATATGAAGAGATGAAGAATATTTATGGACAAATAAAAGTAAAATCAGACGATATTGTAAATAGTATAGAAAAGCTAAAAGATCAACTGAAAGCAGAAGCAGGTTATGATAATAACCAAACTGTCGATGAGAATTTTACAGCCCTTAATAATACAGAGGCTTCTTCTAATCTTTTGTTTAATGAATCTAATGAGAACAAGCCTTCTGAAAAGATTACAAGCATAAAAACAAAAATAGAAGAATTAAGAAAATTCATCAACCAAAGTTTTTCTGCGGTGCCGGATATGAAAAACGTAGTAAACCGTGCCAATGCTAATTTGGTAACAGAGTTTGCTAAAGGAGAAACCAGAAACGGTAAAAATTGGACTCAGTACAAATTCTACGGACAACCACTTATTGCAGCACTTTCCAATTTAGAAGTTATGCAATCTGAGGTAAGAAATGTGCAGTCTGATGCATTGGTATTAATGCTTCAAGAGAAAGTGGATGCAGATATTAAGTTTGATGCATTTCAAGCGATTGTTTCTGCTCCTACTAATATCATACAAGGCGAACAGGCACAGGCTAAGGTTGCTATCGGTAACTATTCCAGTTCTGTACCAGGATTGTCTATGCCGGGATTGTCTATCCAAAATGGTGTGGGAACATCCAACCTTAATTCAAGCTCTTTGGGAACGCATACTTTCAAAGGAGAAATTGCTTTCCAAGATGCCAATGGTAAAGAGATTAGGTTGCCGTATTCACATACTTACAACGTAATTGCAGGAGCGAAAGAAGTTGCTTTTGAAAGTGGAGCATTATTGTCTGCTGATAAAATGAATGTATTGTACAGAGGATTGCCAAATCCAGTTTCGGGTTCTATACTTGGTGCTGATAATGCTTCTACGAGTCTTTCTGCATCAGGAGCTTCGGTTTCCAAAACAGGAGGCGGAACTTGGACAGTAACTCCAGGAGCAGGAAATACAGCAACACTTACCATTTCTGGAAAAGGACCAAAAGGACAGGCAATTTCCAAAGCCTTTACTTTTAGAATTAAAAATATTCCTCCACCAGTAGGGCAAATTCGTGGGCAAAGTGTGATTAGTGTACCAGCAAGTTCTATCCCGAACCAAACGGTTTCTGTTGCAATGCCAGATTTCGATTTCCCTGTAAGTTTTGCCGTGAACAGTTTTATGTTCAAAGTACCAGGCAAACCTGGTATGCAAGTTAGCGGAAGTTCGCTAAGTTCCGTAGCAGGATTAGTGAAAAACCTCAGAAGTGGAGATATTGCTTATGTGTATAACATTAGTGCTACAGCAACAGGACTTGGTGGGCAAACATTAAAACAAATTCCGCCAATTGTAATAAACGTACAATAATATCGTTTTTTAAAGATGGAGGTTTCCATCAAGTAAAGTTTTTATAATTAATTATGAAAAAAATAGTAAGCAGTTTATTGGTTTTAATTTCAGGATTCGCATTCTCACAAAATATTTTGAATGCCAAATCTCCTGAGGAATTTCGCCAGTTGAGAGAAGAAAACCAGAAAAAAGTAGGAGACTCTTTGGTTTCTACTAAAATTACACCTTTGGATTATGGTTTTATCGAAGATAAAGACATATTGAAAAGTATGGTGGTTTGGGAAATTATCGACATGAATGATAAACTAAACCAACCGCTTTATCACAATTCCGATGGCTTGGTTTCTCAAAACAAATCTCTTTATCAAATCCTTTTGGATGCCGTAAATAGTGGCGAAATTACAGAGGTTTATGATGACGAGATGTTTCAAACCAAACTCTCTCCTGATGCGATAGAGGCAAGAACCCACAATACAGTTGTATCCGATTGGTTGATAGATAAAATAAATGCAGGTGAAACCGTTTCCGAGGAAGACAGAAGAGCGGGAACTGACCTGTACGAAACTAAAACGGAAAATGTAAAACTCCTGAAAATAAAAGGAATGTGGTACATAGATCGTAGAGATTCGCAGATGAAATATCGCCTTCTCGGGATTGCTGCTATGGGGCAAGATCCTTCTACAATGGGACAATATGCACCAGATGGACAAGCTATTGGCGGGCAAGATGAGCTGATAGATTTGTTTTGGATTTTCTATCCCGATGCCAGAGAAGTGCTTGCTAACTCTATTGTATTTAATAGTAAAAACCTTTCTTCGGATATTACTTATGATGATATTCTAAATGCCAGACGTTTTTCTTCCATTATTTACAAATCGGATAATGGTTTAGGAAATGGTGTGATAAAAGATTATATCCCAAGAGATGCCGATGAGCAACTGGAAGAAAGTGAAAGAATAAAAGCACAAATTCTGCAAATGGAAAACGATATGTGGAATTATTAAGATTTTATTTTGTAAATCATAAAATCCTGAGTAAATTTACTCAGGATTTTTTTTATGATGAAACAAGTAGAATATATTATAGTAGGCGACGGTTATGCGGCACTCTTTTTTGCCCATCAATTGATTAAAAATAGCAAGACTTTTGTACTCTTTTCCGAAGGGCGAAAAAGTGCATCGCAGGTTTCCGCAGGAATTGTGAATCCAGCTGTGCTGAAGAAATTTACAACCTTTTGGAAAGCTCAGGAGCAGATAGATTTTCTCCACGAAACACTTTCCGAAATAGAAAATTATACAGGCAAAAATTATTTAATTAAAGAAAATATTCACCGTATTTTTCACGATGAAAAGGAGAAGGAATTATGGTTGAAGAAATCGGATAAAGAAGAATTGAAACCTTTTCTTTCCAAAGATTTTCAGCAATTAGAGATTGTTAATAATCCGTTTGCAACGGGAAAAGTGTTGCAGTCGGCTCGTTTGGATGTGCAAGGTTTTTTCTGCGATATGCATTCTTTTTTAGAGGAAAAAGAAATTTTAATTAAAGAAAAATTCGATTATGAGAAATTGTGTGTAGAAGATTCTATTTACAAAGATTACCGATATTCTCACTTGGTTTTTGCGGAAGGAATGGGCGTGAAAGAAAATCCTTATTTCAGAAATATTCCTGTAAATCCCAATAAAGGTCATCATCTGAAAGTGCGACTTTCCCAAAAATTGCAAGAGCAAAAAACTGTGAAGAAAAAACATTTTCTTTTCCCTTTAAACGAAGATTTGTACTATTACGGCGGAACTTACGATAGAGAGCAGAGTTATCATAAGATAGATGATTCTGCGGTTTTGCAACTCATCAATGGTTTGTCGGAATTTTATCCTTTGGATTTTGATGTGGAAGAAAAACATTTTGGTTTTCGCCCAACGGTAAAAGACCGCAGACCGATTTTGGGGCGACATTCGGAATTTGAAAACCTTTACGTTTTCAATGGCTTAGGAGCAAGAGGAATTCTGAATGGCTGTTACTTTTCCAAATCTCTTTTTGAGTTTATAGAAAAAAACTATCAACTTCC
>JAUNTR010000454.1 GCA_030538575.1 Cruoricaptor ignavus
ATGTACAAATGATAAAACCTTATGTCGTAAGCAAATCCAAAGATGTGGATAGAAACCTAAGAAAAATACGGAGCAATTTCGAAGAATTGTTGGGCGAAAACAAACTGGTACAAGATGCTTCTGCATTTTATCTCTACGAGCAAATTTATCCGAACAAATCTGTTTTCCGAGGACTGTTAGGATTGGTTTCTGTGGAGGATTTTTGGAACGGAAAAATAAAACGCCACGAAAGTACAATCCCACAAAAAAAGGAAAAACTTGCTCGTTATTTAGAAAAAGTAAATCTACAAGCCGAACCAGCTCTGCTTACTTATCCCGCAAATTCTAAAGTGGAACTCCTAATGAATTTGGAAGAGAAAACTATACCTATCATAAATTTTGAAGACGATAAAGGCATAAAACATAAAGTTTGGTGTATAGATAATCGCCTAAAAATGCAGCAGTTAAAAGAAGTTTTGGATAATGTGGAGGCTTTCTATATTGCAGATGGACACCACAGAATTGGTTCTACCGCTTCCAACGCCAAAAACCAAAAGGATAAAAATAAAAAACATACAGGTAATGAGCCTTATAATTATGTTTTTAGTTTTATAGTGTCCAACCAATCTATAAAAATCCACGATTATAACAGAGTTATAAGAGATTTGAACGGATTGACACCTGAGGCTTTTTTAGAAAAAATAGAAGAAAATTTCAATGTTCACGAGAAGGATGCCTCGCCGTATTTTCCGTCGCAGAAATTTCATATTTCTATGTACTTGGGTGGTAAATTCTATTCTCTGCACGTAAAACACGAACAACGTTCCAAAGAACTGAATGTAAATCATTTAGACCATCATTTCTTAGACCAATTGGTGTTCAAAGACATTCTGAAAATTATAGATACAGATAGTTCAGACAGGATAGATTACATAAAAGGAACATCTTCTGCTGAAGGAATAGAAAAACTAAAAAATGCCGTAGATAGCGGAAAATATACCGTAGGATTTGGGATTTACCCAGTAAGTTTCAATGAAATGATAAAAATTGCCGACAACAAAATCAGTATGCCACCAAAATGTACTTATATAGAGCCAAAACTCCTTACCGCTCTTATGATGTACGATATGAAATCTTAGAAATAAATACAAACTATAAAGATGAGAGATTGCAGAAAATAATCTATTAATCTCTCATCTCTTTTTGGTTTAGCGTTTTCAATTACATTTTTTTTCATATATTTGTTTTGATGAAGATAAACCTGCCCGATAAATTATATTATTCCATTGGCGAAGTTGCGAAAGCCTTCGATGTAAATACCTCTCTCATAAGATATTGGGAGCAGGAATTCCCCATCCTTAAACCTAAAAAAAATAAAAAGGGAAACCGATATTTTACTCCCGAAGATATTAATAATCTGAAAATAATTTACCATTTGGTAAAAGAAAAAGGTTACACGTTGGATGGTGCAAAAATTGCCTTAACAACGAACGAAAAAGTATCTGAAACAGTGGAAATTATAGACCGATTGGAGTTTGTAAAATCTG
>JAUNTR010000455.1 GCA_030538575.1 Cruoricaptor ignavus
GTAGAAGTAATACCTAAACAATAAAAACAAAACTTAAATTATTGAATTTTAAAATACTAAAAAATGATGAATATAAAAATTGTAAAACAAGACAATAACAATTATCAACAGATATTTTCGGTTTTTAATGAAGAAAATTGGCAACTTAATTCTGATAAATTTCCAAAAGAAACATCCACGTTTTTCTCAGGAAAAAAAAACGAAGTCTTTACCATTGTAGAAGACCAATCGGTTACTTACCTCATCGGCATCGGAAACGAAAAAACGCCACTGTTTGAAATACAAGATATTGCAAATAAGTTTTCTCAGAAATACAAAAAAAATCTGAAAAGCGTTGTTACCAAAATTCATTCAGAATCTTTGTCCGAAGAAAGTTTTCATGAATTTATAAAAGGCTTGTTTTTAGGAACTTATAATTACAATTCTTATTTATCTCACCCTTTTTGGCATCAGGATTTTCAGGTTCATTTTCCTTTGTTTTCTCAGGAAATATTAGATGAAGTCGCTCGGCAAACTCTCGCAATCTGCCAAGGACAATTTGCTTGTATGGAATGGCTGAACAAACCTGCGAACCACAAAACCACAAACCATATATCGGATTATCTACAAAAATTAGCAACCGAAAAAAATCTAAAATACACCATATATAATAAGCAAGAATGCGAAACGATAGGTTTGGGTGCATTTTTATCCGTAAACCAAGGCAGTGCAAACGAAGCTGCTTTTACCATTTTAGAATACACTTCTGAAACAGAAAACGCTCCAACAATAGGTTTGGTAGGAAAATGTGTATTGTTCGACACGGGAGGAATTTCCATAAAACCATCTGATAATATGCACTATATGAAATCGGATATGGGAGGTGCAACAGCAGTTATCGGAACATTAATTACAGCTGCCGAACTCCATTTACCTATAAATATCGTGGCGATTTTACCGATTACAGACAATGCCGTATCCAACACCGCATATTTGCCGAGCGATGTCGTAAAAGCCTATAATGGCAAAACTATAGAAGTCCTAAACACCGATGCCGAAGGCAGAATGACACTGGCAGACGGCTTATCTTATCTTGCTAAAAACTATAAAACCACAACACTAATAGATTTGGCAACACTAACAGGAAGTGCCGTAAGAATGTTTGGCAACACTTGTGGGGCAATGTTTTCTAACAACGAAGAACTGAAACAACAATTATTAAACGCTGGCGAACAAACCAACCAAAAACTTTGGAATTTACCACTTTGGGATATTTGGTTAGAAGATATACAATCCGATGTCGCAGATTTTAAAAATATCTCAATGAAACCGATTGGCGATTGCATTGTCGCAGCAAAATTTTTAGAACAATTTATAGAAGAACATCCACGTTGGGCACACTTGGATATTGCAGGAATGGCTTTCGGAAATGTAAATTATGCGAAAGAAAAAGCCGCCACAGGCTATGGCGTGCAACTTTTAATAAATTTAATGAAAAATTTACATTAAAAATTAGATTATTAAAAAAATTCTCTGTATAATTG
>JAUNTR010000049.1 GCA_030538575.1 Cruoricaptor ignavus
GTTTTACGCCTTGTTCTTCTGCTGCAACGATGTAGAAGGATAAAATTGGCAAAACTGCCCCATTCATCGTCATAGAAACGGAGATTTGGTCTAACGGAATTTCATTAAACAAAATCTTCATATCTTCCACAGAATCTATGGCAACGCCTGCTTTCCCGACATCGCCCACCACTCTCGGATGGTCGGAATCGTAACCCCGATGCGTTGCCAAATCGAACGCTACGGAAAGTCCTTTTTGTCCTGCTGCAAGGTTTCTCCTGTAAAATGCATTGGATTCTTCCGCCGTAGAAAATCCTGCATATTGGCGAATTGTCCAAGGTTTTTGCACATACATCGTGGAATACGGACCTCGCAAATAAGGAGCAACGCCAGCACTCAATCCATTGATTTTTTCTTCACTGACATCATTTTGGGTGTAGGCTGATTTCATTTCCAAGCCGTCTTTCTCAAAGAAATAAGGTTCTTGTTCTTGGAAATTTAATGTAAAATCGGGAGTTTGAATATGAATTTTCTGACGCATCTCTTTAACTTAAATTTATACAAGGTAAAGTTACAAAATTTTGCTTTACGCTTATCTTTATTTTAAAAATAAATTGCGACTATCTCTTTTCAAAATTAAACGTTCCTCTGTTTTCATTTTGTGACCATTGTCCTTGAGATTTGTTATTGACTATTAAACCACTTATGATAAATTTTGTTTTTGTATTGGCATCGTATTTCCCTTCTTGTGTAACATAGCCTTTTAATTCTTCTGATGTATTCCATCTTTTAGAAATTTTCTTCCCTTCAAGATGCCCTTTCGGTGAAACTGTAAAAATAATTTCACCATCATCATTATTACCATTATAACTACCAAACCATTCACCTTGATAAGGAGAGTTGGTTTGCTCATAAGATTCTGCTTCTCTACAAGAAAGTAAAAATGCTATAGCTAAGAAAGAGAGTAAAATCAGCTTTTTCATAGTTTTAAATCTATTAATTTCCTTCTAAAATCTGCAAGGCGGCTTCTTTGGTTTTTACTTTTTCTATTACTCGGGTGCAAACTCCGTTTTCATCGAAAATAAAAGTGGTTCGCACGATGCCCATAAATTCTTTTCCCATAAACTTTTTCAGTTGCCAAACACCGAAGGCTTCGCAAATTTCCTTGCTTTCATCGGCGATTAAATCATAAGGAAAACTGAACTTTTCGTGGAATTTTTTCTGCTTTTGTACAGAATCTGCACTAATTCCTAAAATGGAATATCCTGCTTTTTTCAACTCCGAAAAAGAATCGGAAATACTGCACGCTTCCGCTGTACAACCTGGTGTATTGGCTTTGGGAAAGAAAAAAATCACGAGTTTTTTCCCTTGGAAATCCGATGATTTTACAACTTCGCCATCTTGGTTTAGGCTCTCGAAAACGGGTAAGGTTTCATTTACTTTTAACATATTTCTTATTTTTGTTCAAAATTAAATATAAAATGACTAAAAAACAAAGAGCCGAAATTATTATGCAAGAATTGGCAAAACTATATCCTGAAACGCCCGTTCCGCTAAATCATACAGACCCTTATACGCTATTGGTAGCCGTTGCTTTATCCGCACAATCTACGGATAAAAAAGTGAATGAAATTACTCCGAAACTTTTCGCAAAAGCCGATACGCCTGAAAAAATGGCAAAATTGGAAGTGGCAGAAATAAAGGAATTGATAAAAGAAATCGGGCTATCGAACTCCAAAGCGAAAAACCTGAAAGCCGCTGCTGAGATTTTGGTAGAGAAACATAATTCTATCGTCCCACAAAGTTATGAGGAATTGGAAGCGTTGCCTGGCGTAGGACACAAAACAGCTTCGGTTGTTATGAGTCAAGGTTTTGGTTTTCCTGCTTTCCCTGTGGATACGCATATCCATAGATTGCTGACGCAATGGAAAATAACGTCTGGGAAAAATGTAGTGCAAACCGAAGCCGATGCAAAAAAAATCTTCCCAAAAGAAAAATGGAACGACCTACACCTGCAAATTATTTTCTACGGCAGAGAATATTCCCCCGCACGAGGCAACCGAGATAAAGATTATATTACCAAAATGGTTTTGGAGAAGTGATTGATTAACAGCTAATCATTAATTTAGATATTATTCCCCTGCTTTCACTCTATTCGCCCAAAGGTTCATTTTTCTTTCGAGGACGCTGAGTGGAAGACAACCCTGGCTGAGAACTTCATCGTGAAAATCTGCAAGGTTGAATTTCTCACCAAGTTCTTTTTCGTATTGATTTCTCAATTCACGGATTTTCATAGAACCTGTTTTGTAACTCAATGCTTGTCCCGGCATTGCCATATAGCGTTCTATTTCGGCTGTTGCTCCTGCGTCATCGTAAGCCACATTGCTTAGGAAATATTTTATCGCCTCTTCCCTATTCATTTGTCCTGTGTGCAAACCTGTGTCTATTACCAATCGAACGGCACGCAACATCTCATCGCTCAACGAACCCATTTTTTGGTAAGGATCTGTGTAAAGTCCAAATTCGGGGCCTAAGGATTCTGTGTATAATGCCCAACCTTCGCCATACGCACCAATCCAACCGAAACGCATAAATTTTGGTAACGTTTCATTTTCCTGTTGCAAAGAAAACTGATAGTGATGCCCCGGAATTGCCTCGTGTAAAAAGAGCGATTCCATACCAGAAGTTACATTGAATTTGGATGGTTCGGGTAATGGCATATAGAAAATCCCTGGTCTTTTGCCATCGGGTGTTCCTGGTTGATATTGGGCACTGGCAGAGGCTTCTCTAAACTTTTCGGTTTGGCGGATTTCAAATTTTGTTTTCGGTGTTTGGTTGAACATTGTTTTCAACTTCGGTGTAATTTTAGTTAAAATACTTTGGAAACCATTTAGCACTTCATCGGCGGTTTTGTACGGCATTGCTTTTGGGTCGGTTTTTACAAATTCCAGAAACTGTTCTAAACTCCCATTAAAGCCAACTTGCTGTTTCACTTGCTCCATTTCGGTGCGTATCCTTGCAACTTCCGCTAATCCTGTTTTATAAATTTCCGATGGCGTTTTGTTGGTCGTTGTCCAACTTTTTACGTAATAATCGTAGATTTCGTTTCCGTTCGGTAGAGCATTGTAACCATCTGTTGTTCTGCCTTTTGGCAAGTATTCTTTTTCCAAAAACGCTCCCATTTTGGTATATGCAGGAATAATTTTTTCAGCAATGGTTTTTTGATATTTTTTGGCAAGATTATTTTTCTCGGCTTCGGTAAAGGATTTCGGGAAGTTTTTTATTGGTCCGTAGAAAATATTATCCTCCCAATTATTGGTAATGATTTCTTGCGAGGTCATTTGCGGAATCATTTTTACAATTAAAGCCTTTGGCAAGACCATTCCTGTTTTTATTCCTTCACGGAAATTTTCTTCCGCAGCTGCCATCCAAGTTGGGAATTGCTCCATTCGTTTCAACCAGTTTTCGTAATCGCTAACGGTCTCAAAAGGCTGATTGCCTTGCCCGCTTCCCAATAAAGGAAAATCCAACGGCAAACCTCCGAATTGCGTAAACGGAATATATTCTGGATGATATGCGTAATGTTCTATTTGGTCTTTCAGTCTGGCATCCAAAACATCGTAGATTATTTTTTTATCATCGGGAAGAGCATCGTAGTTTACCTTTTTCATTTGATTTTGAACATCGTTGTAAAAGGCAATTTCACCTGAAATAAAATCCTTATCTATATTAATGGGCAACAAATCGTTGTACCTTTTATCGCCTTGTGCCGTGGCTTCCAAAGGGTACATTTTCAGATATTGTTCGTAATAATTTGCCGCAATCGTATCTATATCCAACGGCGTAACATTGGTAAGTGGCGAGTCGGTTTTCTTACATGAAACAATAACCGAAATAGTAAAAAGAGCGAAAAAGATTTTATTTAAAATAGACTTCATACTTATAAGGTTTATAGATGCGAAAATACTAATTATTTTGGATAAATGGTTTTTATTTCTAAATAAAAATATCCGTTTATCTTATTCTAAATCATCATTTTCAACTTTTGTTTTATTTAATTTTTGGAACATCAAAATAATTAATAAAAATTTTATTTTTTTTCAATCAATTTTTTATCTTTGTCGGATAATTAAAAATCATTTACCAATAATCTAATACTTTTTTATCCTGTAAAAGCAATGAAAGGGATTTTAAAAATTTATCATCCGGACGAAACTTTAAAATATCATATAAAAAGTACGTACTGCAAAGCGGTTTATAGCAACAAACAACATTTTTTGGAAGTAGAAATCATTACAGACGATAGTTTGGATCACGTGGATGATGATTCTCTGCAATACCACTTTCCTCAACTATCTTTGGATGTTTTCGATTTTCCGATAGAGACTCAAAACCTTTCGGGAAAAACGTTTTTCATTAATGAAAATGAAGACGAAACCTATACCGAAGTAGATTTATACGATGATGAAGAAGCGTTTCTCTACGAGAACGAACTTTGTTTTGAGAATAATGACGAAGGCGAATTGCAATTGGTTTGGAAAGGAACTATTGATGATTTCTATACCAATACCGAGAACGCTATTCCATTTAAATTGAAATGCCATTTCAAACCCGACGAGTTGGAGGTGGATGAGGATTAATCATCTGTTTTTAAATTTAAGTTTAATATTCAGATAAAATATTAAACACCGCAAAAAATTGAAAACCATAATATTTATGGGCTTTTTGCGTTTAACCTAAAATCAAAAAAAACAACAATGCAAGATAGCACGCAAGTGGCACAAAATGTGACCAATACACAACATATTTTTTCCGTTTGGGAAATCCTTTTCGGTGGCGGATTGGTTAGTAGCATCATTATTATTCTTATTTTCCTTTTGGGCGTATTGGCACTTTATGTGTTTTTGGAAAGGTATTTTTTCCTAAAACGAGCCGCGAAACAAACGCCTAATTTCTTGGAAAATATAAAAGATTTTGTACAAGAAGGCAAAATAGAAACCGCCGTAGATTACTGCAAAACCATAGATTCGCCCGAAGCGAGAATGATAGAAAAAGGCTTGGCGAGAATTGGCAGACCGATTTCCGACATCTCCAATGCTATGCAAAACCAAGGACAATTGGAAGTTTCTAAATTAGAAAAAAACCTAAACCTATTGGCTTCTGCGGCAGGTGCTGCACCTATGCTCGGTTTCTTGGGAACGGTTGTTGGGATGATTATGGCATTCTTCGAAATATCTAACGTAACGGGAGCTGTTAGTCCAAAACTTTTGGCATCGGGGATTTATACCGCAATGGCAACCACAGCTGCGGGGCTTTTTGTGGGAATTCCTGCGTATTTTTTCTATAACTTCCTTGTTACGAAAGTAGATCGCTTAGTTCTAAAAATCCAAACTCACGTGAACGAATTTTTGGACACTCTGAATAAACCAATATAAAGAGGAAAGGGAAGCGTATTTCTTTCAACCTAAACCTTTATCATTAATTAAAATAATACTTTTATCCAAACCAAAATGGAACTGAAAAGAAGAAATAGAGTAAGTGCGGAGTTCAGTATGGCATCTATGACGGATATTATTTTCCTGCTTCTGGTTTTCTTTATGATAACCAGTTCTGCCATCAGCCAAAGTGCGATAGATGTAAAGCTTCCACAGGCTTCTACACAAGACCAAAGCACGCAAGACCCAACTGTTGTAACGATAACACAAGACGGCAAATACTACGTTGCGGATAAAGAACTGCCCAAAGACCAACTGGAACAATATTTGGTAAACCTACTAAAAACCGAACAAACGCCAACTTTTACAATAAGGGCTGACGAAAACACAAAACATAAAGATGTAGTTTTTGCTATGGAAATTGCAGAGAAAAACAAATTTAATCTCGCAATTGCGACCACACAAAAAGAAGAATAAAAAAATGAATTACATTATAGAGCATAAAAAAACCGAAAAAAAAGACCGAAGAAGAAGTGCTATCCTCACTTTTTTCATCTCTCTTTTGGTTTTGCTGGCTCTTTATTTTTATAAATTCACCAAGGTTGTTCCTAAGGAAGATGAGGCTGTTACAACAATGCTCATTAATTTCGGAGATAACGAAAACGGACAAAATACCGAAGAACCGAGAAATGAAGAAGGCTCGGAAGCCTCGCAAACCGTAATAGAACCAACCCCAGAACCTCAGCCTGCTCCTGAACCAAAACCCGAACCAAAACCTGTAATTAAAGAAAAAGTAATTACAGGAAATAATACAAAAACCGCCACACCAAAGGTAGAAAAAGTAGAGAAAAAAGAAACTAAAACCGTTGCTACAAAAAATACAACAAAAACGGAAACTAAAAAACCAACGGAAAAAACGACTAAAACAACAACGAACACAAAACCTAAAACCACAGAAACCAAAACAACACCTGAAAAAAAACAAGGTGATGCACAAGGCACAGCTGCGATTGGCAATCTAATAAAAGGCAGAGGTACAGCAAATTCTAACCAAGGAAATAGCGGAACGACAGGTAATACAGGCGACCCGTTAGGTGGAAATAGCGATGGTAACAGCAAAATAGGCGTGGATAGAAAACTGATTGCTTTTATCCCAGGAACTATGGGTCGAGGAGGAAATCAACCCATCCATAATTGTACGGCTTCGGGGACTATATCTATTGCTTACACGGTGGACAAATCGGGGAACGTAACTTCTGCACGGCGAAGCGGCGGAATTTCTGACCCGTGCGTTTCATCTACAACTGTGGCTTGGGTAAAACAATATGTGAAAGCCGAAAAAGCCAATACCAGCTCTACGGGAGTTTATAGGATTACCTTTTAATAAAATATTAAGCTCCAATACTATTAATTTCGGAACGACTAAGCTTATCGTTTTCGTAACTTTTTTTGTTAACGACACGAGTTTCCGACCAACTGTCGTGCCATCCGTTTGTTCCTAAAAAGGAAATTGCATCGAAGGGAACAAGTCGGCATGCATTACGCAATAAGTAATCTTTTGTAGTCAGCAATCTGCCATCCGTTTTTATAGCCATTGTTCCTGTAATGTATTTTCCAAGGCTTCTTCCTTTAGTTATTATTTCACTAAAAAAGATAAAAACAAAATAGGCTAACATCATTATCAAAGAACTTTCGATGCTACTTTTATTTTCCATCTCCAACATAAAGTTCTCAAAATCATTAGATAAAACAGTTAATACTATTAATAAAAAGTAGAAAAAAAACGCATCAATAAAATAGTTTGCGAGTCTTTTCAGTTTAGATGCTTGGTTTAGTTCAACCGTTCGTGAAATTCTTGCCATAGTTTTTGTTTTTAGGATTAATATTTACTTTGTACCAAATTTAATATTTTTATCCCAACAAAAGAAGAGAACCCGAAAATAGGTTCTCTTTTTAGTTTATTTAGCAATAATTTTTTTAAAGTTATTATTGTTGCCAAGTTTGGTTGTTTTTGTTCTCGGAGCACTTAACAAAAACATTATCAGCTTGTTTTCGCAAAAATCATTTTCACTTTTTAACATTTGTATAGCTGCATTTTTTCTCATTTGTATAGCTTTGCCTCAAGTAAATAAATGCTAAAAATATAGATGATGAAGAAAAAAGCAACTCTCTTAGCTAATCACTTTTTGTTATTAATACTATTTTTATTTCTCTTAAGTTCTAGTATTTTAAAATCTCAAGTTTTTGTAAATTGGAATCCAATGAGTACAGAGACCAATGTGATTTCAGGAACAGCTGTAATAAATGGAACTACTGTAAATGTAACGGCTACTGCTACAAATGGAGATAATAATAATATTTTCACAGCTGGTGCAACTGCAACTCCACAATTCAACAATCTGAATGGTGCTACTGGAAACCAAATATTAAAATCAAGTGGTGGAGAAGTGGGCTCCCCCAATAGAATTACTTTCACCTTCGACAGACCAGTTGTTATTTCAGAATATTCTGTAACAGATGTAGATGCAATGTCAACATCTACTAGCGTAAACAGAATTGCTTGGTATGAAGCTTTCACACTCTCAGGAATTAATTTTACAGGCGTAAATAGCGGTGGAATGCAGAGTAATGCCACAGTAAGCACCAGTGGGGTAAGATTTTCTACACCGCTACTGAGTACACCACCTGCTTCAGGAGATGGGTTGGAATGGGTTCGTTTTACGAATTCTAACTCTGTTTCATCTTTTACTCATAATTTTGAGAGTATAGATTTGCTTTATAACTTTGCCCAACAAACATTTTCAAATGCAATCAATTTTTATGCATTAAAACTTTCATTGCCTTGTTCTCCTACCAATTTTCTACAGACAGTAACGCCAATCGGAGCTACGTGTCCGGGAAATGGAAGTATAGGAATAAATTATACTAATGCCAATATCGGAAGCCAGTTTAGTTATCAAATCTTACAAGGAGCAACTGTCGTAAGAAGCTATGATACCACTCCTACTTCTACAAATTTTAACAGAACGGAACAAAATCTTCAAGCAGGAAGCTATACTTTAAGAACCCGTGAAACAAGGTGTGATGGTACTGTTCGTGAACAAAATACGACATTTACAATAAACAATAACTTTGTCCCAATCGCCTTTGATAACGTTATAGAATGTTCGATAAACCTTAGAGTGAACATAACACAGGGAACTGCCGTTACATTTGAAATAAGAAGCCAATCTGGTACAGTTATAAGACCTGCCCAAGCTTCTAATTACTTTGCAGATCTACCTGCTGGAACTTATAATGTAGCTGTAACTGATGCATGTGGAAATGACTCTGTAAAGAGTGTAACTATTTCGAGGGGAGTATATAGTTTTTATGTAAATGAAAACGGTAGAACAGGCTTTAATTTCTTAAAAGATTGTAACACGATTGATCATCAAATCCGAATTGGTTTTGATAATAGTTACACTATACCTGCAGATAAGTTTCCAATACAAGTAAAATATACGATCACAGGTCCAGGAGGTAGCCCTGTAACGGAAATAAACAGGACTTTCACCAACAATAGTAGCCAGTTTATGGCTATTGATATCCCATTCTATTACGGGCAGGCATATACAATAAAACAAGAATTGACTGATAACTGTGGGCAAACGCATGAAAGAAGCCAGACTATAAACCGAAAACTAAACTTTGGAGTAACACAGCCTGCTGCAAGTTGTGGGCAGGTGTTTATAGGGATTCAATCGATTTTTTCTGCTGCTACACCAATCACTATTTCGTTTGAACAATATCCCGCAGGTTTTGACCCTGCAAATTACAACTCTGATTTTGCACCAGGAACGTATTCTGCTACATTCACTACCAATCCTACCTCTGGCAATGTTAGGTATAATATTGGTAGCTCTACAAATCCTATTCCTCCTGGTCAGTATGTTATAAGAGTTACGGACAGTTGCGGACATTTTGAAGACCGAGCCTTAACCGTAAATACAATGGCTCCGATTTTGAGACTGCAAAGACAAAACCCCGGATGTAGCGACAATGAATCTTCGATTTGGGTTGTAGTAACAAATGGTAATAATCTTCAAAAATCAGGAAATATTACTTCTATCAGAATTACTGCGGCACCATCCGGTTTCCCTTACACGCTTCCGTATGATGTAAGTAGCAATATTGTAAACGGCGAATTGTATATGGGGAATCTCCCAAATGGCAATTACACTTTTGAAGCAGAAACCACCTGTGGAATACTAACCAGGTCCTATAATTTATTAGGAAAAGAAAAATCTACTTCTTACAATGTTACATATAATTGTGGCTCGGCTGATATTACAGCATCACTTACTGCAAGATATGCAGGAACAGGATTCTTTATACAAAGATTTAATCCTGAAAAAAATGCATGGGAACATCCTATCACTGGTACAACATACACAGAAGGTACAACAATAACTACAACGAATGCATACCAGTTTGCTTCCAATTCTAACACTACTGGCGGTGCACTAACCACCCTGACAGGAACACTAAACAACATCCAAAGTTATGGTACATTCAGGCTTATTTCACAGTATATTGTTTTCCAAAATGGCTCTTCTGCCGAAAATGTATGTCGTGATATTTTAGAAACATTCGAAGTTCCGAAAGGAGGTCTAGCTCTCAACAATTATTACGTAATTGGATGTAACAATGGGAATTATACTTTATTTATAGATGCTTCTGGCATAGCTCCCCTGAATTATGAGATTGTAACAAAAGATGGAAATCCATTTCCTATAGATAATGGCACAAATCCTGTTTTTGAAAACTTGGAACCTGGGCTATATACCGTGAAAATTAGCGATGGCTGTTCAAATACGATTTCTGCAACTGTAAGTGTACAACAAAATAAACTTCCTAAAATACAACCAGAAAATATCTGCCACGGAGAAAACGGAAGACTATTCATCAGTGGACTCAATTACTTAGATATACGTTGGTACAAAGATGGCATTGATACTGGAGTTACCGGAAACTCATTCCCTTTTACCCCATACAATAGAAATATACACACAGGATTGTACGAAGCCTACCTAACATATCCTGGAAATATGGCAAGTTGTATAGATACCAAAATCTCATTTAATCTAACAACTGATAATGAGAACAATCCGTCTGCAGGAATAGGACAAACCGTAACACTGACTCAGCAAGAAATAACCCAGCCTATAAATCTGTTTGACTATCTTTCAGGAACTTATGATGCCCATGGATATTGGACAGAAAACCAGAGTACAGGATTGTTGACGGAGAATATTTGGAACGGACAATTTGCAGGTTCTGGCACTTACGAATTTACATATACTGTAGATGGTACCTGTAGTGGTACAGCTTCTTCTACAGTAACCATTATTATCCAAGGCGAGTGCTATAGAGATGGTATATTTGATGCCAATGTTTCTAATCCTTCTAAGCATGGAATTACGTCATTAAACAGAACCGTTGGAGGAGACGACAATTGGCCAATAGCTATAGAAAGTGCCCATACCGTTCTGGAGTCTAAAACTAAAGGTTTTGTTATCAATCGATTAAATACAGCTCAGATAAACGCAATAGCACAACCTGTAAACGGTATGGTGGTGTACGATACCGATTTGCATTGTATCAAAATCTATGTAGAAAACACAACAAACTCATTAGCAAGCAGGTGGATTTGTTTCAGCACTCCAGGATGCCCGTCTAACTAATATAAAAAATAAAAAAAATGAAGCTAAATATCACATTTCTCACACTTATTCTTCCTGTATTTTTTTCTGCCCAAGTCATTATTGGCACGGGGAAAACAGCACCTAGTAATAATTTTGTCTCCCTAGAATTTGGGACTGAAAACAAAGGGATAGTATTGCCTATGGTATCACAAACAGATATAAATCCGCAATCTGTAAATGGTACATTTATTTTCGATCCGGTAGCTAAGGAAGTAATGTTTTTAAAAAATAATGTTTGGACCAGTTTATCAAACAAAGCAGGAAAAGACAACCCTATTAATCTCAACAATCAGAACATGAAATCTGAGAATGAAAATGCAAAGGTAAGTATTGGAAAACCTTCTTCTATCCCTGGAATATTGGTTTTAGAAGATACGGACAAAGCTATGATTTTACCTTTGGTTTCCGAGCCACACAAAAATATAATAAACCCCACTGCAGGAACATTAGCCTATGATACAAAGAACCAAATGTTGGTCGTATTTAATGGGACACAATGGTCGTTCTGGAAAGCAGATTAATTACTTAGTAAATTGATTTTATCCGAATAAAAAAAGAGAACCCGAAAATAGGTTCTCTTTTTAGTTTATTTAGCAATAATTTTTTTTAAAGTTATTATTGTTGCCAAGTTTGGTTGTTTTTGTTCTCGGAACGTTTTCTACCATTATCAATATTATATGCAAAACCAACGCCTAATGTTTGTTTCAGCTGTGTTCTTTTCAATTGGTTGTGATCGTAC
>JAUNTR010000456.1 GCA_030538575.1 Cruoricaptor ignavus
TCAATATTTCTACTTTACCAAAAGGTTTTTATTTGGTATCGATACAAGAGGAAAATGGCAAGACAAAAACTGTAAAAATAATAAAACAATAATTGTTTTTAATTAAAACAAAAATCAGGCTTGCAAATTTACGAGCCTGATTTTTGTTTATGATAAACGAAATGTTTTTTTTCTGTCAATTAAGAATACATTTGCTCTTGCAATTCTTTTACTCTTTTATCAGAAAGGTATTCATCGTAGGTCATTTCTCTATCAATTACACCTTTCGGGGTAAGTTCTATAATTCGGTTACAAACGGTTTGCAACATTTCGTGGTCATGAGAGGACAACAAAATATTTCCTTTGAAGTTCGCCAAAGAGTTATTCAGTGTAGTGATACTTTCCAAATCCAAATGGTTGGTTGGCTCGTCTAACAGTAGTACGTTGGCTTTTTGCAACATCATTCGGCTGAACATACAACGCATTTTTTCGCCTCCCGAAAGTACGGTGCAAGATTTCAGAGCTTCATCTCCTGAGAATAGCATTCTACCCAGGAACCCTCTCATAAATTCCTCGTGTCTTTCCTCGTCGTTTTTGGTAAATTGTCTTAGCCAATCTACAAGGTTCAGATTTTTATCTTGGAAATAATCTGTATTATCCAACGGCATATAAGATTGGTTGGTGGTTACGCCCCAAGCAAATTCTCCTTTGTCGGCTTCTGTTGTTCCCGATATGATTTGAAAAAATTCGGAAATCGCCAAAGAGTTTTTAGAAATAATGGCAACTTTATCGTTTTTCTTTAATTTGAAATCTACGTTGGAGAAGAGTAGTTCGCCGTCTTTGCTTTTTTCTAAATCTTTAACCTCCAATATTTGGTCGCCCGCTTCTCTTTCCATTTCAAAGATAATCGCAGGATAACGTCTGGAAGTTGGTTTTATATCTTCAATATTCAATTTATCCAACATTTTCTTTCTTGCCGTTGCTTGTTTGGCTTTAGCTACGTTGGAAGAAAATCTTGCGATAAATTCTTGCAATTCCTTTTTCTTTTCCTCTGCTTTTTTATTGGCTTGAGCTCTTTGTCTAGTCGCTAATTGCGAAGCCTGATACCAGAAAGAATAGTTACCAGTATATAAATTAAGTTTAGAGTAATCCAAATCCCCAATGTGCGTACACACAGCATCTAAGAAATGTCGGTCGTGCGATACCACAATTACAGTGTTTTCGTAGTCTGCCAAGAAATCCTCTAACCAAGAAATCGTATCGATGTCCAAATCATTGGTAGGTTCATCCAAAATCAACACATCAGGATTTCCGAAAAGAGCTTGTGCAAGGAGAACTTTTACCTTGTCCTTATTCTCCAATTCGCTCATCATTTGCCAATGCATATCATCTTTTATTCCTACATTAGAGAGCATGGTTTGTGCATCGGATTCTGCATTCCAACCGCCCATTTCATCATAAACTACACCCAGTTCTCCAGCCTTTATACCATCTTCGTCAGAGAAATCGGGTTTTGCGTACAAGGCATCCATTTCCT
>JAUNTR010000457.1 GCA_030538575.1 Cruoricaptor ignavus
TTGGTTGCAATTTCTGGGTAGCGGGTAATTTCGTTTAGTCCGCCCCATTGTCCGAAGTTCACATTTCCGTTTCTGGAACTCGCCATAGGAATCCCGTTCATCATCACTTCAGATGTTCTACCATCTATCCCTCTTGGGCGAAACCAGTAGAATCCTAAATCGAAAGCGGCAATATTGCTAAATACATCTCGGGAGGATTGCAAAAGCCCGAGGGTAGATTGTGTAGAGGCAGATTCATCATCCTCGCTCAGGTTGTCCAAAAGGGCTATTCCCAAATCTGTAGCAATGGCATTGGTAAGAGTGATAACACCTAAGTCTTTCCTTTTCTCGCCATCTTTCACTTCAAAATTAATGACTCTTGGCTCGAATGTTGCCTTTGAAACTACCAATTGGTAATTACCCGGTTTCAAATCTACAAACTGAAAATAACCGATTTTATCAGCTATTACATCATTTTCTGATTCCCTCAAATCAACATCTGCACGCTCCACCGGACTACCTTTGGCATCTTTTACATAGGCATAAACCGTAGTCTGTGCATAATAATAAGACGCTGGTAGCAAGGTAAATAGTGAGAGTAATGATAGTTTTTTAATCATAACTTTATTATTTTCTTTACTTACAACACACTTCGCATTGTGTGTGCAAAATTAAGTTAAATTTTTTATAAAAGTATTAACATAACGTTAAAGTTAAAGTGTTTTGTATTACTGATAAATATCATACGTTTTTCATTCCTTTCTAATAATATAGATGAAGTTTGGTATCATGCTGGTTTGTAATTTGATAAGATATATATCGTAATATGAATTTAATTTTAAGTTAATGTCTTAAATTACTTTTAGAAAGAAAAAAACACTAATTTTGTAGTTCTAATATATTTTTAATTAAAATTATGAAAAAAATCTTTAGCCTTTTGGGATTATGTTGTCTAATGTTGGTAGCTGCACAATCTGGCAAAGTAAGAGTGAAAACAGCTGCTATTGGCTTTTATAATGTAGAAAATTTATTTGATACCATTCCGTCTGCAGATTATATAGATGGTACGCTTTCCCCAAAAAATCCTGCATTTCATAGGAGTGTGCCTTTGGATTCGGTAAAGTTTTTGGAAGTAACGGAAGAGTACAAAGGCCCGTGGAGTAATGATAAACTGATTGGTAAAAAAGTGATACGATACCAAGGTTCTGCCGATGAATTTACGCCGAAAAGCGGAAAAAATTATACTACGAAAATATACAAAAAGAAACTGGAAAATGCTGCCAAAGTAATCTCTGAACTTGGTGTGCAATATACCAATACAGCTCCTGTAGTTGTAGGACTTTTGGAAATCGAAAACCGACAAGTTTTGGAAGACCTTGTGAAAGAGCCTGCATTGGCGAAATACAATTATGGCATAGCTCATTACAATTCCTTTGATTACAGAGGTGTAGATGTAGCACTGATTTACCAAAAAGGGCGTTTTGTTCCTACAAGTACCGAGAAAAAAGAATTGGTCATCTTTAATAAAGAAGG
>JAUNTR010000050.1 GCA_030538575.1 Cruoricaptor ignavus
GATACAAAACACAAAATATTTGGCTTATCTGCTGATTTTTATCGCTAATTTATGTGCTATTTTTTGGTGCGAGTTTGGATATAGTTTGGCATTTTACCTTAGTTCGATTGTTGCATTTATTCTTATTTACCACTCGGAAAACGAGAATAAGGACAGTTATTTTTCGGTTTTTGTAGAAAGTTGTTCTTTGCTTCCGTTTTTATTTTTAATGGTTCTTCGCCAAAAACTATGAAATTGTATTTTTATAAATCTATTTTTTGTTTTTCGGTAGTAAGTTTACAGCTTTGTTTATCTAAGAATACAAAATTATTTTACATAATTCGACTAAGGGATTCTTTTTTCAAAAAAATATTTTCTATACAAAATAGCGAAGAGCCAGTTTAATTTTATTGGATTGATTTGGTTCTTTTCTTGATAAACTCGTAAGAATTTTATTGGTAAAGGGATTTCTCCTTTATGATACGCCAAAAACCGACCAACGGTATCATTGGTAATGCTTTCCCAACCTTTTTCACCATTGGTATAATGGCTTTGTTCTAAGTCTTATCCTTGTTTTCATCAAAATATGCTTTAAAATTAAAATATAAATGATTTACAAACTCATCTATTTCTGTGTCATCTGCTAATAATAATTTTATTAGTTCAGGATTACTTGCTTTAGCATTAATATTTTTATAGTCTTCCATATCCACACGATAAATCCATGTGTCTTTATTTTTTTCATCATATTTTCCTATAAAAACACATTCTTCATATAGCGAATTGAAGGATTCTATTCCAAAACCTTTTTCTTGACCAATATTTTCATCATAGATAAAAATCCTACCTCTCTCTTTACCTAAAATTTCAGTTTTGGAATTACTTTTAATCTTCCATGTTGGATGATTAGTTATCAATTCATTCTCAATTTTATTTTTCAATTTTTCAAGTACTTTTGTATAAATTGGAAAGATTGCTTTTTGAAAATTATTATAAATCTCTCTACTTTCTTCAAAATTGTTTTGAATTATATTTTGTATTTCCTTTGCCATTTTATCATTTATTGTTTGATTTGTCAGTTTTTTAATAGTATTAATATATTGCTGTATTGCTTCATTTAATGCAGAATGTTTAGTTTCTTTCATACATAATTCAAGCCATGTCAAGATATGTAATGCATAGGATATTTTAATAACTTCATCTTCGCAGTTTTTTGTGTTACTTTCTCGCCCATCTAAGGTTAAGAAAAAAACTTTTGAATTTTCATAGTTTTTTGTACAATTAGAATATCTTTTCATCTGATCAGGTTGCTCATCTGCATATATTTTATTTTCTATCAAAATTATTTGATTTTTCGCTCGATTAGTAATTACTATATCTAATCTTCCACCATTGTATATCTTTTTACCGATATACTTTTCTATCTCAACATATGAGTCTTTAAAATCAAAATCTTCAAGTTCAAAAAATTCAATAAATTTTTCTAAAAATATTGTTCCTTGACCGTGACAACCTTTTGGATTTAAAAGTTCTGCCAAAAACATTGAATGCTTTAACTCACTACTCTCAATTCGAAGAATAGAAAAAAGATTGAAATTTTCTTCGGTATCTTGATATTTATTTCTAACCTCTTTTATTTGATTTAGTAATTGATTTATTTTTTCCATTTTTATCTGAATAGTTAACTGAAAATAAGAATATCTTCACCAGTAATTTCTCGAAGGTCTTGTAGCGTAGGGTTTTCTATCTTTGAAACCCTTCTAGCGTGTTCCATTACTAAATCATCAAACAAATTTCTGACAAAACGACCATTTGCATTTGTATTAAAGTCTTGAGGTTTTAAACCTTCAAAAAAAACATCGATCTGGTTTAAGGTAGATTCATTAACAGAATAATCATTTTGATTTACGAACAGAAGGAAAATTTCTCTCAACTGTTCATTTGAATAATCTTCAAACTCAATAAAGGAGTTAAATCTTGACTTCAAACCTGGATTAGAATTAAAAAAAACTTCCATGGGAGCAGTGTAGCCAGCAACAATTACAACTAAGTCACTACGATAATCCTCCAATGCTTTTGTAAGTTCCGTAAGGCATTCTCTACCATATGAGTCGCTGTGTTCGTTTTCTGTAATACTATAAGCTTCGTCTATGAACAAAACCCCTCCTTTTGCTCGATCAATAACTTTTTTAACCTTCAATGCTGTTTGCCCTTGATAACCTGCGATTAGATCCGTTCGTGACACCTCGATAAAATGTCCTTTTGATAATAATCCTAATTTTTTATAAATTTCACCAATAATTCTTGCGACTGTGGTTTTACCTGTTCCAGGATTTCCAGTAAATGCGAGATGAAGTGTGCTGTCAGGAATAACAAGATTCTCACCTGCTCGAAGCTGCTGAACTTTTTGAAATGCAATAAGGTCTTTGACTTTCTTCTTAACATTCTCAAGCCCAATTAACTGGTCTAATTGATTAATAATTTCAGAAAGAGATAAATCAGCTTGTTGCTCAATATTTTCATCAAAAGCACTTGAGTAAACTATTTTTGTAATTTCCTCAAAACCATAGTATTTCAGTAGCAACTCGTTATAATTCATCGAAAGTTGCAACAATTTTTTCTCATCAGTTTTTACAAGCTGTGACAACAAATAAAATATCTTTTTTGTTGCTAGTACATCATTATTTTTTGTGAGTTGCCTTGTTAATGAAAGAAAACTTTCAGCTATTTTGTCTTCATTATCTATCTCCTTGGCTTTTTGTAGTAGGCGGTCTTGATATTTATTTTCCATATTATTTACTAAAATACAAAAATGACAAAATAATCAATGACAAAATTGCTATTCCATTCATCACATAAGAGATCATTATCTTTTTATTCATTTTGTTATGATATTCAGTTATGTTTTCTCTTAAATTTTCAAAATTCTTGCAAACCTTATTTTCTAGGTCATTATTCTTTTTGTCTAAAACTACTTGTTGTTTGTATAATTCAATAACATCAAGTTTTTGAGATTGAACATCTGTCCAAACTGTATCTATTTCAGCTAAATAAGAATAGCCTTCAAGTTTCTTTTTGTATTGTGTAATAATCTCGAGTTCTGATTCAATCCTCATTGTTAGCAAGTTTAAATCATCAAGTTTATTATTGTGTTTTTGGGAATCTTCCCATATTTTATCTATTTCATGAAGGTAACTTTGCTTCTCTAAAACATTCTTAAATTCATGAAGCAATTCAATATTTTGATTTGAATCCTGCAAAATAGAATCTAAATCATGTATTTTAGATTTATTCTCTTGAACATCTTTCCAAATTTCATCAACATCATTTAAATGTGCATACGATTCAAGATGTTTTTTATATAGATTTAATACTTTTAGTTCAGAATCAAGTCTATCTGCTGTATGAATTAATTTGGTAATGTTGTTACCATGTTTTTCTGTGTCTTCCCAAAGTTGATCTATCTCCAAGAGATGCGTTTGTTTCTTAAGATTATCTTTAAAATTAACAAGTAAATCTATTTTTTGACCCGCAATTTGTGTTACAGATTCTAAAGATTCTAATATTGATTTATTTCTCTGAACATCCTCCCAAAGATTATCAATATCACCGATGTGTTGAGAATTTTTTAGACCATCATTTATTCTTTCTATACGATGAAGTTGTTCTAGTTTTGTTGAAATTTCATTTTGGAAACCCTCAATCTGCGCATTAAAATCCCTTAATTTTTCTGATGAGTATTTTTTATGCTCTGATAATTTTTCGATCGTTGTTCTTAAAACACTAATAGTTCTTTTTATATCCTGCTGTGCTTCTAATGCATCATTTCCAGCTTTTTCAGCTTTTTCAATTGATACAATAAAGTACTTGATATACTGTTCATCCAAAACATTAAAAGCCTCATAAATCTTACTAAACTCCTTAATAATATCAGTAGAAGTTTTATTGGATTTAATAAAGAATTTTTGTATTGATGAAGTGAATTCGTTCATTTCTTTACCAGTAACATTCTTGTCCACCAAACCCCAAAAAATACCTTCCTCAAACCTCTTTAAATCTGGTTTTGTAGGAATCCTTTTTGCAAAATCTTTTAATTCTAATATTGCCTTACTGAAATCTTGTTTTTTTATCTCTAAATTATCCATTGCTATTTTATGAGTTTAGTATATTAAAACAATCATCCAAATCATTATCATTTTTTGTCCTCATATTTTCTTGCTTACGCAATTCAATTTGTTTTCGTGAAAATTTCTCAGATAATTTAGAATGTCGTTCATGCATGCTTTGAAGTGAATTAGCCTTAGTTTTATTAACATTTTCCGAAACTGTAGCTAATATAAGAGATTGGGTATTTAATATTTCATTCCCTTTTGATATTCTCTCGCTCATTATCATTGAGCGTTTTTTGTTTGCAATCATTTTATCAATCAAGTTGAGTGCGATAGCACCAATAATCCCCGAAACAATTGCTCCAAAAAATATCCCTAAAATACTCGCTAAACTTCCTAAAATAGGAATCGGGAATGCAAAAACAGGAAAAGCCATTAACGTTTTTTCGATTATTTCGCCTAGTAACAGAGCACCTCCAACTGTTAATCCTGCTACTACAATTTTACCCACCTCAAGCATTAAAACACTTAGAGACTTACCTTTATTATTAGGGTTTTTGATATATTCAATGGCTTCTTTTATTGATTTGTAACCTTGCTTAATAAAAATCCAAGCCTTTTTAATTGTTGAGATAATTGGACCAAAAATAGCATGAGCAATTGTCGTCAATAAAGAATCCGTAGCATTAATTAAATGTTGTTTTAACTCGGAGAAAAACTTGGTAATCGCTTCTTTCACACTTGCCAAAAAAGATTTGAAATTCTTTTTAGCCGAAGTCAGCCAGACAATCAGTTTTTGAATGATGTTTTTTACCAAACCTGCAAGCAATGCCATAATGACACCTTGAAGTGCCTTGCCTCCTATACGAAACACTTCTTCTTTTCGGGACTGCTTTCCTGTTTCAATTGATTTTTGTTCTCCTTCTTTGATAGCTTTTTCATTATCTCGTCTCTGTTTCTCATCTTTTTTGAGCATTTTTTCTTTGTCAAAATCAAATCGCTCGTCAGGAGTCTTTCCATCTCTAGTACTCTCTATCCATTCACCAACTTTTGAATCCCTTTTAGACGAATTTGCTCCAGCATCAATTTCATTCAAATTTGTTTTGCTATTTGCCAATTTTATTTGATCTTTCTTATCAACAAATGTATTCATTTCAGGATCCCTAGCAAACTCTGCAGCAGGAACCGTATGATCCATAGCAGTGTTTTTGGATTTATTACCTGTCGGGCGACCATCATCGAAATCACCCCGATACTTACCATTTAGTTTTGGTTTCCATTCTCCTCTTTCATTGTGCTCCCAACGTTTACTATCTTCATTATACCTATACCTTTCAGTTTTTCCATTATTTCGCAAATTCTGATTTGCTTTATTAAAATAATCATTATTGGCATCGGTATAAAAATTACTTTGATAATCATCATATCTTGCTTGATGATCAATATGATGATTATGTGTTGCTATTTTCCCTTTTTCAAAATTTTCTGCAGTTTGGATATGTGCAGACTTTTTTAAATCTAGGTTTAGTCCTTTATTCTCTCTGATAAATTCTTCTCCAGCTACATTTCCAATTTGGTTAATGAACTGCTCCCAAATCACATTAGAGACAGTATCTCCCAATGAGGCAGGATTACCAACGCTTTCAAAATCAAGTTCCAAATCAGACAACTCAGCCATTTGCTCAACTAATTGCGATTGTAGTGAGTTCTCTAAATCGTCAAAGTTTAAGGATTCAGAATCAAATCCCCGTAAATCTTGTATCTCGTAATTGTTTTTCATATTTAATCTGAAATTTTTGGTTTGTTAATGTTCAAAAGTAGTGAATAATTTCAATCTGATAAAATGTGTTAGGAATTTAGTTCTTCTGGCGAATTCTACCCACAAAAGTGCAATTTTTTATGCTACAAATTTATAAAATAAATCTACGAAGGTTCTAAAATTCAATATTTTCCTTAATCTATGGTTAATTTTAATATTGGATTTTCTCTATCATTTTCCGTTTAATTTTATTCGCCTCTCTCATTTCATTAATTTCATGATTTTTCGTTGTTATATTAATTTATTATCTCCCCTTACAATTTCACAATATCTATATAAGTACTACTTATAGTTCCTGTAAGGGTATTGGGGCCGTATTTTTCATTAAAGGCTCTTATAATATCCATTTGTGTGGGTTTTTTGCTGTTGTTATCAAATACGAATTCTACCCACATTCCTGATGCGAGTTTCCCGATTTTCTTTTTTACAGTTACTTTGTACATTACTGCCATAATTTTTATTTTTTATTGGTTGGTTATAATTTCTGTTTTAGTAAAACCGAGTTAGAACAATATATAAAACGGGATAAGTGTTATCCATATCGCCTTCACACGCTATTACTTTTGGCGAACTTTCACCAGCTCCTTCCGCAAGCTCTATCTTTTTAAATTTGGGACCATATTCAGCCCATATCTTTTCATCTATGGTATTGGAATAGAACACGAAAACATCTTTTATCTCGGAATAAATTTCTTCCCTTATAAAATACAAGGCATTATCTAGCATTTCCTTAATTTGTGCATTTTTCTCTTTGCCTTTTATGGTTTTTTTGAATATCACAAATGTACCTCCATCATCTACCGAGTTGAATAATTCTTGAGTTTTGGCAAGATCTCCCGTATCATCCTTAAAATCAAATTCATCAGCATACAGCACACAGTTGGTGAGTTCTTTTCGTTCTTCTTTGCCTTTTACAAAAGTTTTTATTTCATAATTGACAAGAAAATGACCGAATATATCAGACTTGCTATAAGCTTCTTCTGCTTTTACACCCTGTGGAACTGATACTGAAAGAAAATAAACTGCATAGTCCTTTTTCGTACTCCTTCTTTTTATTATTTTTAATGCTACTTGTTCTGAATTTATCATTTCTATTTTTTATTGGTTAATTTATTTTTTTTCTTAAAAATAGAGGACACTATTCTTCTAATCTCACAAAGAGTGCAATACTTTCTCAAACGTGGAAAATCAGCATCTCCTTCCGAATATGAAATATCCTTTCCACATTTCAAACAGTTACACTTCACTTTTCGCATACAAGACATAATTTCTATTTTTTATTGGTTATACTTTGCAAATCTAAACATTGGCTACGCCAAAACACGTCGCTATAAGGCACAAAAAAAACGCAGGTTTCAATCTTTATTTATTCAATAGTTGGGCTCTGGATTGCCGTGTCCGAATAAACAAGAAGAAACCCACGCCTAAATTATAAGCGTGAGCCTTCACTATTTACTCTGCGGACAAGCTAATTTTCCAGATTCAACTATTACAGAATAAAAGTAAGTGCTTTACTTTCCGATATGTTAAGCACCAAAAATAAAGACTTTTTCTGGATTATACAAATATTATTTACTGCGTTTTATCATTTGGTTAAAAAAAAATAAAAATACCTACAAATAATGTCGTTATAATGATTTAGAACATTGGTGAATAGTCTAATCTTTTATTAGGAAATATTTCGTCTAATCTCTCTTTATCTTTTTTGCTAATAGAATTTTTTAAAAAGAGTAATTTTTCAAGATGAGTTAATTTTTCTAATACGATTATATCTTTAATTTGATTTTGTATTAAATTTAAACATTCCATTTTTTTTAGTTTTAGTAGTGCCTCTATATTGGTAATTTTGTTTTTTTTCTAATACTAAATTTTTCAGTTTTTTCAAATCCGATAATGGTGTTATATCTTCTATCTTGTTAGAATGTAAATTTAAATAGACTAATTTCTTCAAATTTTGCAACGGAGTTATATCACTTATTTTATTTTTCGATAAACCTAAACAGAATAATTCCTTCAAATTTTGCAACGGGGTAATATCACTTATTTTATTTTGAACTAAAGATATTTTTTCAATCTTTTTTAATGCCGACAGCGATTTCAAATCAGAAATACAATTATTCGATAACTCCAAAAGGATTAAATTTTTCATGTTCTTCAAAGGCTCAATATCTTTAATTGAGTTATTATCTAACTCTAATGCTTTAACATTTGATAAATTTTCAAGAGGAGACAGGTCTGTAATCTTATTATCGCATAAACCAAGCTCGAGCAATTTAGTCATTCCGCTTAAAGGGTTTAAATCACTTATTTTATTATAGCCTAAATGAAGTTCTAATAAATTCTTAGAATCTTTCAACGGTTCTAAATCGCTAATATCATTACAACTCAAATCCAAATAAGTTAAATTTTGGAGACCTGATAATGATTCTATATTTTTAATATCGACTTTGTATAATCTTAAAACCTTTAATCTCTTTAATCTTTTCAAAATTGAAAAATCTTTAATATGATTCTCTGATAAATCTAATTTTTCGATTTTATCTAATGCCGATAAGGATTTTATTGTTTTAATTCGAGTCCAAGCTAAGTTTAAATCTATAATCTTATCTAATTTTTTCAAACCTTTTAAACTCTTAATTGGGTTACTGTTTAAATCTAATTTAGTTATATTTTTTAAATTTTCTAAAAACGAAAGATTACTTATACAATTACCCTCCAAAATTAATTCTGTTAGGCTCTCTAAATCTTTCAAAGGAGATATATCGCTTATCCCGTTATTTGATAAGTCTATCTCCTCCAAGTTTTTCATATCTTTCAAAAATGTAATATCATCAATTCCAAAACATTGAAAAAAAACTTTTTTTAAGCTAACCAATTTTGAAAAAAAATTGGGAATAGAATTTTTAAGAAGCTTCCTGTGAAATGCACCACGGAAATGAAATGCACTACGGTGATGAAATACACCACAGAAATGAAATTTTTCCATTTTTAGTAAAGATTCCATATCTTTTGGAGATTGAAATTCAGGAGAAGTATTTTCAAATAACTTATCGAGATTGTCTCTATACTCCTCTGTAATCTTACTTCTAATCGAATATTTATTAGACAATAGATAAGTTGTCAACTTTTCTAATTCATCATAATGATAAAAGTTCACCAGAAACATCTTTTTCCAGTCGTCAGAAAGTTCATTCCATAATTTCCAACAATCACTCATTCTTTGCTCTTCCAAAGTAAGCTGTGGTTTTTGTCTCGACATCAGTTCTAATTTTTATAATTCTGATGCAAAGATAAATTTCAATAACGCCAAACAATGTCGCTTCTGTTGTTTTTTTCACGTTTTATACACCTTATTTTTTATAATTTTGCACAGCCTTTTGAAGTTCGTTTGCGATGATGTTGGCAAAAGATTTCGGGGCTAAAACTTTCGTATGCCAACCGTAGGATAATATTTTCTGCCAAAAATCGAAAGTGGGAACCAAGTAAAGCAAAAAAATGGTTTCTGTTTCCGTTTCTTTTATCACTTTTTGGGAATGATGCAAAGGCAAAGATTGTATGTATTGGGCATTTTGTTTATCAAAACTCAATAGGATTTCCTGCGGTTCTTCGTGAGGCAAAACGATGCCGTAGGAATGCTGAAAGAGTTTTTGCACATCGAAAGACTCCTTCTTGAAAGTGCTTTTGCTAATATCCAAATTCGTTATTCTATCCAAACTATAGATTTTTATTTGGACATTTCCGTCTTTCGGTTTATGCTCTTTACCCAAAAGATACCAACGATGCTGAAATTCTTTCAACGCATACGGCTGAATAGATTTATCGGATTCTCCATTTTCCCAATAACTTTCGTAATGGAAACGCACTACTTTTTTCTCATCAATAGCTTGGATTAGGCTGTTTATATGGTTTAAACCTCGATTTTTACGGCGTTCAAAAATGATAATATCTTCCCGATTTTTAAATTCTCGGTAGGCTTCCATCAGCAAGAGATTATCAAACACATTTTCCTCTTCTTCCAACTCTTCATTTTCTTTCTCAATGCGGTAAGTGTTATCTTGACGATGAAAAACAATACTAACATCAAAAGCTTCCAAAATATCTTTCTTATCCCTTTGGAAGGTGCGTTTTGTAAGTTCTGTGCCTTCCTTTTCCAATATATAATCTACAATTTCTTCAAAGGTCGCACCTTTATCTTTTCTAAGTTTTAAGAACTGAACAATGCGATTGATTCTCCTAACAAATTTAATGTTCGCCATTTTTTTCTTTGATTTCCCACAAAGGTAAAAAATAATAGCGACAAAAAATGTCACTAATTAATTTGTTTAAAAAAATCTTCTCTATGGCTTTCAAAAGATTGAAATAATGTTTCATATTTTCAAGGGTGTGCCATTCAGCAATACAGCAACATCAAGATATTCTGCTAATTTTAATTTATTAAAGAAATTAAATTAATTTGTTAATTGGGACTTCGCAATAGTTTTTCCTGCCACATTTCGCACAATGATTCCCAATCCAAACTTCATCAAATTGGTTCATCGCTTGAGAAACCAATTGAGATTCATCTGTTAAAATTCCAGCTTCAAAATTGCGATTGTTGGCAGATTTCATCCCTAAACCTGCTCCTGTGAGATTTGCCGAACCGATATAAACTTCCTGCCAATCAAAAACAAACATCTTAAAATGTACTCTTGGGCAAACCGCTTTCTCCAAATATTTAATGAGATTGGGATATTGGTCAAAATCATTTTTAAAATTCTGTCCAGGTTCTTTAGCAAACAAAAGGCGAGTTTCCACACCTTTTTCAATCAGTTGGGAAAGTCCGCCCAAATAAGGTTTCGTAGATTGAAGTCCAGATTTCACATACAAATCTTTAATATCTGCCGTGCCAATCCACAAAGATTGTTTCACTTGAAGCGATTTTTCTATCACTTCTTTGTAATGGTCGGAATTGGAAATGTATTTTAGCATTGTTTAAAATTAAAAAATCTTTAACTATTCTCTGTATTTTATACTCCAAGTAACACCAAGTTCCCTTGCTTTATCTTGCCAAGCTTTCAATTTCACGCAAATAGGATTGTTTTTCTTTTGACAGAGTTTCGGTGAATTTTTGTGCAGATTTCATTTTTCTTATTTTTTTTCTTTCTGCAAACCTAAAAAACAAAACTGCCAAATTGTGTCGCTATAAAATTTAAGCTAAAAAGTTTTCACTTAGCTTCTCTTTGCTAAAAAAATCAATATTATATATAAAGGCAATATTTTGGTTATATAATTTCAATCATTGTTCCGCTTATTCAGGACGGAGCAAATTTATATTTACGATACTTTTATTTAAGTTTAATTTTTATTTTGGGAACGTAATTTAAAGCTCCTCTTATCATATAATCTTTGGGATTTACAGCATTATTTTGCTTCCCAAGATTATTAAATTCCGTACTGCGTTCTCTATGGATAAAAGATTTATTTTGGAGATTTTTAGAAATAGTAATATCTTTGAAGGCAATAGATTCTTTTATTTTCATAGAATCCTCTATATTTATTGGGATTTGATATTTTTCATTAATAATTACAGAATCAGAAATTTTCCTCTCATTTGTTTGTGCCGAAATCATTCCCCAATTCATACAGAAAACCATTGCTAATAAATACATTTTCATATCAAATATTTTATAAAATCCCAATTTTTCAACTGAGAACTCGTTTAGCAGTACATTTTTTTATAATTAATGCTCAACTCGTTCTTCATTCAAATATAACACAATTTTCTCGATTTACAAGTTTTTTTAATCCACCAATTTCAATCATTTTTATTTTTAATTTTATTGAAGTAATTTTGGCGAATGATT
>JAUNTR010000051.1 GCA_030538575.1 Cruoricaptor ignavus
CAATTCCTGTACCAATTTGGGTGTATCTTGGTGCAGCGTTTATGGTAATTCTTGCTCTAATTTCTTATTTTAAATTTAAAGGATTGGCGAAGAAAAGATAAGTATTTTTATCCTCAATTATATAAAAATTCCCCCATTGGTTTTTCCTTTGGGGATTTTTATTGTCATTAAAATTCTATTTCTTATGATAATTTTTTTTGAAAAAGAACGGATTTATAAATTGAATTTAAATTGGCTAAAACCAATGTGTAATCTTATCCAATTCTAATTCTTTAAAATCTTTTACTAAAATATTAGCCGTGCTATAATCTTGGTTTTCAGAATGTTCGCTGGCATATGCCGCACAGAAAATATGGGCACCATTCGCCGCACGAATTCCGTTGGTAGAATCCTCAATCACCATACAATTTTCTTTTGGTTCATTGGCAAGTTGTGCTGCGATTTCAAAAATTTCGGGATTTGGTTTGGATTCCTTCAAATCGGCACCGCTAATTTTATCCATAAAATAAGGCTCTAAACCGAACTTTTCAAAAACCCAATTAATCGTATTTCGATGAGCAGAAGATGCCAAAACCAATTTAACCTGATGCTGATGATAATGCAAAATCAAATCCTTTACTCCATCAATTAAATCAAACTCTGGATCGGTATCGAAATAATGTTTAAAATACTTTCTCTTTTGTTCGGCAATTCTTTCCCAAGAGGTATTTAATTCAAAATGGGCAATCAGTTTTTCGCAAACACTTTTGGTAGATAATCCTGTAAATGTGGAATATAAATCGTCTTTCACGTCGATTTTCAAATCATCAAAAACTTTGTAATATGCTTTTCTGTGGAGTGGTTCGGTATCTACGATTACGCCATCCATATCGAACAAAACGGCTTTTAGTGGCATTGTATTTTTTTTCGCAAATATAACAAAGATAATAAATTAATGAAAATTGTAACCATAAAATCACTATCTTTGCACCGAAATTTTAGACGATCTTTTAATGAATTTATTTACGGAAACCAATTTAAGTCCTGAAATATTGAAGGCAATTGGCGAACTCGGCTACGAACAGCCGACAGAAATCCAGAAACAAACCATTCCTTTTATACAAACGGATATTCGCGATCTTATCGCACTTGCGGCAACAGGAACAGGTAAAACAGCAGCGTTTTCGCTCCCAATTCTGGATATGATAGACGACACAAGTCGTAAAATCCAGCTATTGGTACTTTGTCCTACGCGTGAACTCTGTTTGCAGATCGCAAAAGACATCAAACTCTACACCAAATTTCTGCCAAGTATCAAAACAACAGCAGTTTACGGAGGTAGCAGTATTATGGAACAAATACGTTCCCTGAAAGAAAAACCACAAATTATCGTAGGAACTCCTGGGCGAGTTATCGACCTTATTGGTAGAAAAGCGTTGGATTTCTCGCAAATCCATTGGTTGGTTTTAGATGAAGCCGACGAAATGCTATCTATGGGTTTCAAAGATGATTTGGAAACCATCCTTAGAGAAACACCTGAAACCAAACAAACATTTTTATTCTCTGCAACGATGAATAAAGAGGTGGAGCGTATTTCTAAAAACTATCTTACCAATCCGCACAAAATTTCGGTAGGTTCTATCAACGCTGTGAAGAAAAATATTTCTCACGAATATTATGTTGTAGGATACAGGCAGAAAAAAGAAGCTTTGAAACGATTGATAGATGCCAACCCAAATCTTTATTCCATTATCTTTTGTAGAACCAGAATGGAAACCCAAGATGTGGCAGATTATCTAATGCAAAATGGTTTCTCGGCAGACTCTCTTCACGGTGATTTGTCGCAAGCACAGAGAGATACAGTAATGAAAAAATTTCGATTGAGGAATTTGCAAATTTTAGTAGCTACCGATGTAGCAGCCAGAGGTTTGGATGTGGATTCCCTTACCCACGTTATTCATTTTTCACTTCCTGATGATCCAGAGGTTTTTGTACACCGAAGCGGTAGAACAGGGCGTGCTGGGAAAGACGGGATTTCTATGGCATTGATAAAACCTGAGGAAACAAGGAAATTGAAACAAATAAAAATTCAAACGAAAATAGAAATAAAAGAAAACAAAATCCCAACAGGCGAAGAAATTATCAAAGCCCAAGTTGGTGGTGTTTTTGAAAATCTATTTACCGAACACGAAGATTTCTTCGAGTTTGATGATGCTTTAATCCCAGATTTATCGCACTTTACAAAAGAGGAATTGGTGCATCAGTTATTGCAATTTCAGTTGAAAGATTTGGCTCTTTTCTATAAAGATAAAAAAGATTTGCAACAAAGCAAAATGTCTTCTGAAGACGATTTGCCACTTAGCCGAAGAGATAGAAGAAGAGAGGATAGAGGCGGAAGAGAGCGAGGTGGAAAGCCAAGAAAAAAGAAAGAAAATATGACCAGATTTTTCTTTAATCTTGGTAAAAGAGACCATTTGAAAAAGATGGATATGTTGGACATCATCAATAAAGCGACGGCAAAATCCAAAAAACGTGCGGATATTGGTGATATAGAAATTTTGGATAAATTCACGTTCTTTGAAGTGGATAAAAATTTCCAAGGCGAAATCCTGAGCAATATGCATAAAATGAAATTCAAAGGAAAAGAAATGAGAGCCGAAGTGGCGAACTAATAATAGGATTTAATTTTTTTTAAATATTTATAGGTTGAAAACTAAGAAGTTAGGTAGATTTTTATTTTAAATTCTATTCTGATTTCTTAGTTTTTTTTATGATTTACTCCCAATGTTAACAAAATTTAACATTAGCAATATCTTTGAAAACAAACTTATTCGGATATTTGCGTCCTCAAAAAAATTAAATATAAAAAAATGGGAATAGGTAATATTTTCAAGGCGTTTCAGCCGAAGGACAAAGTGTTCTTTGTTTTGTTTGAAAAAGTAGCAGATAATTTGGTAGAAATGTCGAAAGAGTTTCACGAAGGGTTGTTGGATTTTGATATAAATGATGACACGCTTCTGAAAAAAATGAGCGATTATGAACACAAAATGGATGACCTAACCCACGAAACTTTTGTTCAGCTTGGGGAGAATTTTATTACGCCTTTTGATAGAGAAGATATTAATTTCCTTGCGACAAGGTTAGATGATATTGCAGATTATCTTTACGCTTCGGCAAAGTATATTTATCTCTATAAAACTCCCGAAGTAAAGGCGTTTACAGAGTTTTCACTTCTTATACATAAATCTTGTGTAGAGATACAAACAGCGATAAAAAACCTGAAAGGATTTAGCAATCCTGCATTGGTAAAAGAGGCTTGCATCAAGATAAATTCTTTTGAAAATATTGCAGACGATGTCCTTAGCCAAGCATTGGTTACGCTTTTTGAGAGTGATGATGCCATTACCATTATAAAAATAAAAGATGTTTTGGAGCATTTGGAAATCGTAACAGATAAGGCAGAAGATGTGGCGAATACCATAGAAAATATTCTGATAAAATACGCTTAAATCTTTTTCTTTAACCTAATTTTTTCTACGGAATGGAATTTCCTATATTATTGATAGTGATTGTATCACTGGCACTTATCTTTGATTATATCAATGGCTTTCACGATGCAGCAAACTCTATTGCAACCATAGTTTCTACTAAGGTTTTATCGCCCTTCCAAGCGGTTCTTTGGGCTGCCCTTTGGAACTTTGCAGCGTTTTTTGTGGCATATTATATTATCGGTGAGTTTAGGATTGGTAACACGATTGCCAAAACTGTGAACGAACAATTTATAACCTTGGAAGTTATTTTTTCAGGATTGATAGCTGCTATTTTTTGGAATCTTTTAACTTGGTGGTTTGGCATTCCATCGTCGTCATCGCATACATTGATTGGCGGATTTTTGGGAGCTGCCCTAATGCACGCTTTGGTCTTGGATTATCAGCAAATTGCAATGGCAAATCCTGGGATTTCTTTTATAGATAATGTGCAACAGGCTTTTATACAGTTGTTTACACAAGATGTCGTGAAATATCAAAAAGTAATTCCTATTTTCTTGTTTATCTTTTTAGCACCGATTATCGGGATGATAATTTCAGTTATCATTACTTTAATTATCGTTTATATCGCAAGAAATTCTAAACCCAATAAAGCGGAAAAACATTTTAAAAGATGGCAATTGGTATCTTCTGCATTATTCAGTTTGGGACACGGTTTGAATGATGCACAGAAAGTAATGGGGATTATTGGTGCAGCGATTATCTACTATCACGTGAATATGATTGGCGGAAACGACCCTTATGCGATGATGGACCACAGCGAAAGGTTTAATTATTTTACCGACCATTATCTTTGGGTTCCTTTGGCATCGTTTTTAGCCATAGGTTTGGGAACGATGAGCGGCGGTTGGAAAATCGTAAAAACTATGGGAACCAGAATTACCAAAGTAACACCATTGGAAGGTGTAAGTGCGGAAACCGCAGGAGCATTTACCCTTTTTATAACCGACCATTTTGGGATTCCAGCATCTACCACGCATACGATTACAGGTTCTATTATCGGTGTGGGATTAACGAAAAGAATCTCTGCCGTACGTTGGGGAGTTACCGTTAGTTTGCTTTGGGCTTGGGTGCTTACCATTCCTGTAAGTGCGATTATTGCAGGGATTACTTATGCCATAGTCATTTGTTTTTAAATTAATATAAAATGATACTTACCAAAACCATTTCTGAAAAAAGGAATGGTTTTATTTTTTTTGATGAATTTTAATGATGAAAATTCCTGCCATTTTTTTAATCAAAATTTTAGAACCTGCCGAATAAATCTTATTTTTGTAGATAAATAATAATTTATGGAGTTTTTAAATCAATATCAAGAAATAGTAGAACAAGCAATAAAAAAACACGAGTTCCAAAATCAGCCCAAGGAACTTTACCAACCGATGAATTACATCATTTCTAATGCAGGTAAAAGGTTGAGACCAATTATGGTGCTTATGGCTTGCGATTTGTTCGATGGCGATTTGGAAACCGCAATGAAACCAGCACTTGCCATAGAATTTTTCCACAACTTTACACTTATCCACGATGATATTATGGATGAAGCTCCGCTAAGAAGAAATAAACCCACGATACACACTTTGCACGGCATTAATATCGGGATTCTTTCAGGGGATGCTTTGCTCATCAAAGCTTATCAATTTTTCGAGGATTTAGAACCTGAACTTTTCAAAAAAACAGTAAAAATATTTTCCGAAACAGGAGCTGTTCTTTGCGAAGGACAACAGTTGGATGTGAATTTTGAAACCGATGAAAGCGTAACCTACGACGATTATATAAAGATGATTACCTATAAAACAGGTGTCCTGAGTGCAGCATCTTTCAAAATCGGTTCGCTGATTGCAAAGGCATCGGAGGAGGATGCGGAGGCTTTGTATAATTTCGGGAAACATATTGGTATTGCTTTCCAAATTATGGATGATTATTTGGATGTTTTCGGAAATATGGAGCAATTCGGGAAACGGCAAGCAGGCGATATTTATGAGAATAAAAAAACGGTGCTTTACCTTTTAGCAATGGAAAATGCGAACGAAGAAGAGAAAAAAGAATTGCAATATTGGTACTCCAAAAAAACCGATAATGTGGATAAAGTACACGGTGTTCTGAAAATTTTCCGAAGAACAAAAGTAGATGAAAAAGTGCTGCGACTTATCCAAAAACATAATGAAATAGGACAGAATTATCTGAAACAAATCAACCTTCCCGATGCGAAAAAACAGCCGTTTATAGAACTTGCCAATTATCTGTTGAGAAGAGAAAGCTAATATTTTTAATCACTGAAAAAATAGAATGAAGTTCCGTACAGAAATCGATATTAAAGATTCTGAAATCAAAATAAATAAAGAGGATAGGATTTTTTCCATAGGTTCCTGTTTCGCCACAGAAATCTCGCAATTACTTTCCAAAGGGCAGTTGCAGACATTTCATAATCCTTTTGGTACGATATTCAATCCGTATTCCATTGCCAATGCGGTGGAGCGATTGCACGATGCGAAGCTCTATAACGAAGAGGATTTAATTAATTACAACGACCGAATTATCTCGCTGGATCATCATACGGAGTTTGATAGTTCTTTTGCCCACAAGACTTTAGAGAAAATAAATAATAGGATAGAAGAAGGAAATGTATTTTTTCAATCCACAGATTTTGTGATAATTACATACGGAACTTCTTTCATTCACGAGTTTTTACCTAAGAATAAAATAGTTGCGAATTGCCATAAAATTCCTGGAAAGTTTTTTGAAAAAAGATTGTTGTCGCAAACCGAAATCTCCAGTTCCATACAAAAAACAATACAATTGCTGAAAGATATTTGTACTGATGAAGTTCAGATTTTTTTCACGGTTTCGCCGGTTCGCCACACCAAAGACGGGATGGTGGAAAATAACCTGAGCAAAGCCAAACTGATTACGGCAATCCACGAAACAATTCTAGCATTTACCAATTGCCATTATTTGCCGATTTATGAAATAATGATGGATGATTTGCGGGATTACAGATTTTACAAAGAAGATATGATACACCCAAGTTCGCAAGCGGTAAATTATATTTTCCAAAAATTTGGAAATGCCTTTTTCTCCGATGAAACAATGGATTTTGTAGAAGAAAATTTCAAAATCAGCCAAGCATTAAACCACAAAACATCGGATGAGAAAAGTCCCAAACATTTAGAATTTTTAGCAAAACTAAAACAAAGAATAACAGCACAACAAGGAAAGGTGAAGCACAAGATTTTTGATGTGGAAATTGAATAATCAAGTAGTAATTTTATTTCATCAATCTATCCAATAGCGATTTTAGATATAGGTTTTCCTTTTCCAAGTTTTTTATACGTATTTCGTATTGTTCTATTAATTTTGTAGAGAGCGTATGGATTGCAGTTTCGCTGGTTTGTGAAAAAAATAGAGTGTCTTTATAATCAATATTTATTTCTAAAATTTGTAATAATTCCTCTAATTTTTTTAAATCGGGTTTAGTTTTGCCGTTTTCAAAGTTCAGATATGCTTCCTCTGTTATACCAAGTATTTCCGCTATATACTCTTCGGACCAATTTTTAGTAAGCCTTGCTTGTTTTAGTTTTTCCCCCAGTTCCATAATGTAGATTTTTCTCAAAAGTAAAGAAAAAAATGCATCTGTACACATTATAATCTGTTTACTTTAAAAAAAAAACTATATTTGTATAATTGCTTCATTATGAGTTGATTGTTTCGGGGCTAAAGATTTTTTGGATTAATTATTTGGTGAATTTATCCAGTAGTAATTTAAAATACTCAATATCTTCTTCCAGTTTTTTTATTCGCAATTCATATTGTTCTATTAGCTGTTCAGAAAGAACATTTATCAGCATATAATCATTTTTTATCTTCGAGTTATTCGATATTTTGCTATCCGAAAGAAAATTTAGAATACTTATTTCCAGAACTTGAGCTATTTTTTCTATTTGCTCAAAATTAGGTTTAGTTTTATTGTTTTCAAAGTTGGAATAAGTTTTTTGCGATACATTTAGCATTTCAGCCATATAATCTTGCGAAAAATTTCTATTAAGTCTCTCATGTCTTAATATCTCTCCTAATTCCATAAGCTATTTAATTTTTTGCAAAAGTATAAAACAACTTTTTTGTTACAATAGTATTTTTTTTCCTTACTAAGTAATTATTAGATGTATAATCCAAGAATAGTCCACTTAATTTTGCCCTGTTAAATTATGTAAGCAAAAATGATATAACTTTTTTATGAGTTGCTTTTAGGCTGATGATTAAAATAATTAACCAAAATAATAAAAACAAATGATGAAACTAAACAATTTGAAAACATTAGCTTTTGGGCTAATGTTTTCCCTCTTTGGGGGAAATGGTTTATCTGCACAAATCTACGTAGATGTAGATAAAGGAATTGCCAGACAACCAACCGTTGTAGGAGAAAGAATCTCCGATATCAAATATTATCCTGACCCAACTGTCGGCAAATCTTGGGATAGACCCTACAAAAGCATTATGCAAGCAATATGGTCGCCCGAATATAAAAGCGGGATGATTATCTATGTAAAAGAAGGAGAATACCACGAAACTCCTAACGATTACGAAACTCTTGATGGAGAAACTCACACGCCTAATGCTATTTGGGGAAACTTACCGAAAGATAAAGACATCATTATCCAAGCATCTTTTGATAAGGCTAATACAGGGGTGGAAATTACGTGTGGTTATAATCCAGGAGTTAGCAACGTTAGCATAGCAAGAACTACAATAATTAAACCTGAGACAGGTGCTGGAAAACAAGGTCTATTCCGTACTTGGACGAACGCAGAGAGAACAGCAGGTAGTGGAAATATTACAGTAAAAGGATTTACTTACCAAAATTATATGACTTATGGCTTGAATTCTGGTGCTGTACTTTCCGTAAACGAAGGTGTTAAAAATAAAACCTTTACCTTCGAAGATTGTCTCATAGATAACACACAAAACCAACTTGCCATTGGGGCTTTTTATTTCAAAGGTAGCGAGAATTCTGATAATACCTTAGTATTAAGACGTACTATTGCAAGAAATAATGGAATGAATGTTATAAAACTAATTACAGGTAATCGGGCTAAAATTATTATAGATAAATGTCATTTTGAAAACAACGAAGCAGGATTAGCCAACGGAGGTTCTGTTATTAATGTATCTTATAATGCCTCCGAAACCAAACCTGTAGATATAGAAATTACCAATAGTACTTTTTGTAGTAATAATAGTAGTTATGGTTCTGTACCACCAATAAGAACAGCTGCAGGTGGTGTTATAATTCTTTCTAATGCATTTGGTAGTAGTAATAGCAACAGTAATATAACTCTTAAAGGAAATAAATTCTATAACAACAAAAACCAATACGAAATGGGTGGTGTATTGGCATCATTATATCCCGTGAATTTGGTTGCAGAAGGTAATGAGTTCTATAATAACCAAAGTGGTTATAGCACTATAACATATGTCGGGAATGCGGGTTCAGGTGGTGTTTTTGCACTAACAGAAGGTAGTAGCCTTACATCTAAAGATAATAAATATGTAGGAAACCTATCAGGTGACAGTAGATTGGGCGGAGCTGTTTATGTACAAGGTACGCCACAATTGCAGGGTACAAGCCCAAGAGTATCATTTGAGAATGATGTGTTTTCAGGAAATCAAGCGAACCAAGGAGGTGCAATAGCTCTCGAAGATATACCTGCAAATGAGGTAGAAATAAAAAATGTACAGTTTATAAATAATACAGGTCTTAGTGAGGGTGGTGCAGTTTATTTGAACACCGCAGCTGCCAAGATAAATAATTCTATTTTCTCTGGTAATAAAGCAGAAGCTAGAGGTGGTGCTATAACGGCTTTTAACTCAGGGTTATTTATTACGGGAGATAGTAAGGATAATAACTACTTTATAAATAACTATGCCAAAAGCGAAGGTGGTGCAATCTACGTGAGAGGAACATCTGACTATAATTATACATTGCCCGCAAATGGCAGAACTTATACAACTATAATAGATAAAGCAGGATTCTATACAAACACCGTAGGTTCTGCAACCGACTTGGCAAATGGTGGGAGTGCTATTTTTGTGTACAGTGCAGGTAGAGGAACATCTGCTAAGACAGCTGTTACCGCTTCGGAGTTTATAGAAAACAAAGCTTTCGCCAGAACCACAGGCATAGATTGGGAAAGAGCTAGCGGAACTATAAAAATAGAACAAACAGATATAGATTATCTTAATGCAAATACCTTCCGTGCCAACCTTACCAATACCAGTACAACACAAGCAGGTGTAGATGTTATGACCTATAATGGAAAATTTACACTTACCAATAACTGTTTACAGCTTTCATTATCTGGTAGTAATTATAACTACTATTCGGATTATACAGTGGGATCGGGTAATACATTTTCTTGTAGCACAGCATATACCATTCCTGCATCTCTTACAGCAGTGGTAATTCCTCAGTCCTGCCCAACGATTGATGAGGTTATTCCTCCGATTATAGTTCTGTGTACATCTTGTTACAAAACGGGACTTACAGATGGTAATGTTTATCCTACAAAACACGGTATTACTTCATTAGGAAGAGCAGGAGCAGATAACGGAAATTGGCCAATGCTAAGACAGTCTGCACACACCGTGTTAGAAGCAAAAAATAAAGGTTTTGTTATTAATAGAATGGCATCCCCGGAAACAACTATCAACAATCCCGAAGATGGGATGATGGTTTATGATACCGATGACAAATGTTTGAAAATATATGTGTTGGATTCTACTCAAAATCCGCCTGTAGGTAAATGGAGTTGTTTCAATACCAAAGCATGTCCTGATAACTAAAATTTTGTTTAGATAAAATCTTAAAATCAATTTGAAATGAAAAAAATATTTTCAATAGCAATATTGGCAATTTCAGCCACAGGCTTTGCCCAAGTTACAATAGGAGGTGGGGTCGTAAACAATACCGATGTATCATTACAATTTAAGGATAATGAAAACAAAGGAGTTGTACTTCCTTGGGTTTCTACTGTAGCTAATACACCCGATGATAGTTATAAAGGATTACCCAATTCTGTAGAAGGTACGCTTATTTATGATATCACAGATAAAAAAGTAAAGTATCGTAAGGATTCCCAGTGGTTTGATTTATCAGTAGATGCTACAGGTGCTGTGGATTATTCTCTGCAAAATAATAAAACAGAAAACGAAAAAGCAAAAGTATCTATAGGAACTCAGGATTCAGGAGATACTGATGGCATTCTTGTATTGAAAGATGATAATAAAGCAATGATATTACCAAGAGAAGTATCTCCTCATCTCAATATAAAAAATCCTACTCCGGGAACTATAGTATATGATACATTGAAAAAACAACTTGCTGTATATAATGGCACAGTATGGTCATTTTGGAAAGCAACTGAATAAAAAAAAACTATAAACCTTCAATATAAATATCAAAAAAAATCCACCTATTTGGTGGATTTTTTACTTCTAATTTTGAGATCTTTTTTTTGATTAATTTAGAGGTAATTCAAGATTAAACAGTCGAAATACGATACGCAATTTTCATTCAACATTTGAATAAGTTATCAAAATATAATAGCTTTGCAAGTTCTAAAATTTTAAATAAATAATCCCTTAATCCAAAAAATGATAGACACCCATACCCATTTATATTCCGCAGAGTTTGATGAGGATAGAACTGAAATGATACAACGTGCCATAAACAAAGGCGTAGAGCGGTTTTATCTCCCTGCAATAGATACCGAAACTCACGAGAAAATGCTCACTTTGGAAGCCGAATATCCTAATCGAATTTTTGCGATGATGGGTTTGCATCCGTGTTCTGTAAAACCCGAAACTTGGGAACAGGAATTACAAGCGGTTCAGCAATATTTACAACAAAGGCATTTTTGTGCGATTGGCGAAATTGGGATAGATTTGTATTGGGATAAAACCACGTTGGAAATCCAAACTCAAGCATTTGAAAAACAGATAGATTGGGCGATAGAACGGGATTTGCCAATTGTTATCCATTCCAGAGAGAGTTTTGATGAGGTTTTTGCCGTTTTAGAGAAAAAGCATCATCCTAAATTAAGAGGGATTTTCCATTGTTTTTCAGGGAATTTAGAGCAAGCAAAACACG
>JAUNTR010000052.1 GCA_030538575.1 Cruoricaptor ignavus
AAATAAAAAAATCCAATCTCGTATAAAGATTGGATTTTTATAAATATATGGTTTTCCTTTTTACTCCAATCCGAGAACTTAGTACAAAACTCACATTTTTCATCATAAATTACATATTTTTCCATTATTTCAACCTATCTAAAGTGCTATCCGTTGTGTTTTCCATGGTACTTTGCCTGTATGCTTTTCCTGTAAAATTCCATTTTAGAGTAAAACCAAAACTTCTCACATCTCCATAATAATCATTCCCATAAAGGTAATTAGGCACTGTGGTTTCATTTCTTGACCTACTGGTTCGGAATATATCATTAGCAAAAATCATCAAATTAAAATTAGAATTGATTTTTTTTGATAATGTTAAGTCTAATTTTTGAGTAGTTCTGTGCTTTATCAATCCATCAATATAGGTTGGAACAAATTTGTAGTTTAAATTCAATTTATAGTTTTTACCCAGTTTCAAAATATGATTGGTGGTGAAAACGAATGTGGGTATGGTTTTGGAAAGCATTGCATTGTACTCTTTATCATCTAATTTTATAAATTGCACTAATCCTGAGGCTTTGGATATTAACCTGCCACTAAAAAAAGAGGTATTGTATTCTGCACTAAAATTACCAAAGTAAACATTTTCAAAATTTTTGTAAGTACTGTTGATTCTTCCATTTTCTAAATCAAAAAATGAACTGATGAAATCTTGAAAATACCCTGCCATTGCATAAAATATCCATTTATTTTTTATGGTTTGGTAATTTAATCCATATATCTTCGCAGGAGCAATTTCCGAATCTCCTGATGTATAAGTAATATCATCACCAATGGTTCTAAAAGGATTTAATGACCCATAATTCGGTCTTATAATTTGTTTTCTAAATGAAATATTATGTTCCCAACTTCCTGATGCCCAATTGTAACTTACATCATACAAAAGGTTGGTATAGTCTTTTTTTCGTGCATATTCTAAGTTATTTCCTTTAAAGGAATAATCTATCATTGTGGTTTCAGAACGCAATCCTAATCTTAGGGAGCGATTTTTGGAAAATGAAAAAGAATGATTGATATACGATGCTAAAACCTTTTCGTGATACTGAAATGGTGATGAAAAAAGATTACTCCCGATATAAGACTGGTTATCATTCTCTACATTAATACTATGAAATCTAATCCCAGCATTTGTTTTTCCAAGTTTATTTTTGTTGCTATAATCGGAAAAAGCTATGAATATTGGTATGTTGGTAGCAATATATTGGTGGTCGCTCTGCACATTATTTATCGCACCTATATTATTAGAATTATTTTTGTTGAAAATTTGATAACTTCCTATTTTTAAAGTATTTTCATCATTGAAATGGTGCTTCAAAACTTCTGAAAACTGGAAAGTTCTCCCCTTGTTATCAAAATTTGTTGTTCTGCTGAATGATTCATTTTCACTAATTCCTGCTTTATCTCCATTAGATTCAGAGTAAATTCCCGAAAAATCCAAAATACTTTTTTCTCCTAAATCTACCTTTCCATTTACGAAAAAACGATGGCTTCTGCTTATGTTTCTATCTCTGTAATTAACCAATAGTAGAGGGTTATTTTCTATTTTCTGTTGGATGAAGGATTCGTTTTCAGTTGGCACATACCCGAAATTATAGCTGGTGTACAACCTGAAATTCGAGCCACTAATGCCGTAGTTTATCCCGGAATTATTGTAGTACCTGGTTCTTATTCCATTGGTAGTATTCGCTCCCACCTGAAAACTGCCTTCTCTTTGGCTAAGAGTTATATTTACAATAGCATTTACTTCCGAGCCATACGAAGAATCTGGAGTGGTATCAATTGTTATTTTTCGGATACTTTTTGGGTCTAAGGACTGTAAATAATCTTCCAACTCTCCACCCGACATCTGCATCTGAACGCCATTTACTTCCAAAATAGCAGTCCTGCCTTGTACTTTTATAGCTTCGCCTTCGGAAATGTTCAGCATTGGGATTTGCTTCATCCCTTCCCATACGCTTGGGGTATCTTGAAAGTCTTTTCCTGTAACAGATATTTCGTATTTGCCATCTTTTTTTACCACTTTCGGGCTTCTTGCTGATGTAATTATCACACCCTCTATGGATTGGGTTTTGGTGGTGTTTTTTTGCTTGATACTATCTTCTTTTTGTGCAGAATAAAATCCTCCAAAAACTACTATTAATACAATTGATAAGGTCTTTTTCATTTTTACTTTTCATTATTGTTAAAACCAATCCCAAAGGGAAACCCTCTTAAAAAAGAGGTGTTTTACCCAAATTCACTAATGGCTATTTTATTTTTTCTTTTTGAACTCTTTATGTTCAGAGCTAATCATCAAGCCTTTAATCTTGTTATTATTATCAAAACTTATAATAACATCCATTGATTGTTTTTCAAATCTTACATAGTAATAGTAATTTCCATTTTCATCTTTATTCACTTCAATAATGCCTTGGTAATCACCTAATGCTTCAAATGCCGCTCCTGTTTGGGAAAGTTTGGCTTCTGTTAATTTTGTTTTAAAATCATCACTAAACATAGCGTGAACTTTTTTATAGTTTTCTTCTTCAAAAAGCTGATGAATACATTCTTTTCCTAATGCTTCTTTGGTTTGTGCAAAGGAAAATACACTGAACATTGTAACGAATACGATTGCTAATAACTGTTTCATAATAAAGTTGTTTTTAAAATTATTGTTAATTATTTGTTTTTTTTAAGTTATAAAAATTGGTTGTTCAATTCTTGATTGCAAATATATTTTAGCAATGATTAGCTTTCGCTACACTTATGGGTAGTTTACATACTTTTTTTGTTTATATTTGTTGGAGTTATGCTTTTTACAAGTTCATATCTGTTTAATTATTTGTTAAATTTTCATTTACTTTTTTTCTCATAATAGAGTGCATAGATAAGAGTTCTCCTCTGCCATAAGCCGTGAAAAACACTGGAATTTTTTTTATACCATCCATTTTGCAAAGTCTCTCAATTGAAGACTCTGTAAATGCACCTGTAATCCACGTATTAAGTGACTGTGTTACAGCCACTAATTGGGAAGTTTGTGAAAAGTGACCGGCTTCAAGAAAAACAACTTTATAATTTCGAGATGTCTTATATTTCCAAGCTAAAATTTCAAGATTAGCCGCAAAGAAAATTCCAAAAGAACAGTTATTTCCAAAAAACTGTCCTGCTAAACACTCTCTTAAGTCTTGGTAGGTAAAATCGTCAGATACTTTACAGATACTATGTTTTTCAGGGTCATACCAATAAACTCCATTCTCAATACCAGAAACATTAAATACAGTAATATATGGTTCAATAATTTGCAGACATCCCCCTGATGGACTACTCCTTCTTCTAAACTCCCCGTACTCTTCTTCTTCTCCATGAATATAACCGAATGTGTAGAAAAGCAAATTACTTAACTGCTTAATATCTACCTCTTCTTCTTCAAATTCCCTCACTGTTTTTCTTCTTTTAAGAGTGTCTAATAATTTTAGAGCTAATTCCTCTGGTTTAGGCAGATATATAACAGTTTTAAAATCTTCAGATTTTAATCTTTTGGGTAAAGGTTCTTGCCTGATTCTCTTACAAACTTCTATATATTGATTAGCCCATTCTTCTTCTGTAGAATCTGACATCGTTACAGAAGTATCTTTAGAAATATTATGAAAAATATTCGCATGATAATGTAAATATGGTTTTTCAATATTATTTTCCTCCGTAAATACATCAGACATTAAAAAATCTCTAATAATTATATGTTCGTCTGTAAGGTTCTCATCACTGTCAGAATAATTTATTAGAGTTTTCAAATATTCTTTTCTTATATTATATTCTTTCTTATTTTTGTAGTTAAATAATATCGGTTTATTATTTTTAAAATATATAATGAAATTATGAGATATGTTCATGATTTTTAAATTTGTTAATAAAGTGATGGTTATATCTAAATGAAAACCATCACTTTGTGTTAATTAATTTAATACTGCTCCTTTGCTATGTGAATTATCTACAAAAAATATTCACATCAAAGAAATCGTTGTCGATTGAATTTTCTACTTGACTCATTTTGTTGTTGTTTTTAAGATTAATAATTAATTTAATGTTGTTGCTTCTCTATATGAATTATCTACAAAAAATATTCACATCAAAGAAATCGTTGTCGATTGGATTTTCTACTTGACTCATTTTGTTGTTGTTTTAGGATTAATAATTAATTTATTACACATTTTATATTTAGAAAGTAGTTGCGGGAGTTGTAGAATTTTCTAATTTCTTCTGTATCTGTATTTTTTTTCCAGTAGAAAAATCATAGCTTAAACCGATGACAAACATATTTTTGTTATTATAAATTTTTGTATTAGAATTATAATCTACAAGACTTTCATTTAAGCTTTTAGTTTTGTATTGAGAGGGGATGCTCATCCAATACATTCCTGTGCTAAAAGACCAATTATTCATTTTATATCTGATAAAAAAGTGGTTTGCGTTTTCAGTTGCATTTAAAAATGCACCGTTTAATCTATAAACAGGAATACTTAATAAGTACATAAAAGTAAATTTTTTATATTCAGATGATACGGTAAATCTGTTTTGTATATAATCTGCTTTTATTGTTCTACCATCTGTCAACTGAATTTTTTGGGATGTAGGAATAACAAGAGCTTTGATTACCATGATATTACTACCAAATGGTTTTATTGAGCCAGATAATTGAACGCCAAAATTTCGAGAAAAATCAGTATTTACATTAGTTAAACCGTATCCGTCTTCAGTTCTTATGTAGGACTGTATAAATCCCTTTGGGATATAATTATAAAACGCTGTAGCATTCATATCAAAATATTTATTACTCCACGAATAATTAAAACTGTTATTAAATGTACTATGTGGTTTGAGTAATGGATTTCCAAACCGTGTGATATTTGGCGTAAGCTGAACAATATTACTACTCAAAACATCAGCAGGAATGCTAACTAGTTTATAGTCACTTATAAATCTGAGAGCCTTATTTTTTTTAATATTATAACTTAAAATAATTTTAGATGAAGGAGACCACTCATTATAAGTTTTATCAGCACTTCTACTGTTGATATTTATTACACCAACACCTAAACGATAAGCCAGCTTATTCCATTTTCCTGAATACTCTGAGTATAAATACTGTTCTAAATAATTAACAGAATACTGCATCGAGCCTGATAAGTTTACCAAATCGTTGGAAATTGAAGTGTTAGAAATTTTATATCCTGAGTTTAATTTTCCTTTTTCAAATTGATGATTATAAGCCACTTCTCCAACCAAACCATTTTGCTTAATTTTAAGAATCATATCATTATTAAAAAAATCTTGATTATTACTAATATCCCATTCTCGGTCGTATTGAGAAGAATTAGTATTATAATGAGAACCAATTAAATTTAGAATTAACTCACTCTTTTTAGTCAAGTTTTTAGAATAATATAAATCTAATGTTGGATTGGTATATTTTGAAGCAACATTATGAATTGTAGCATTATTACTAATATTTGTACCTTGTGAAAATACACTTTGTCCAATCCCATTACTAAAATTATTTAAAAATTCTAAATTCACTTTAGCTTGAAAGGAATATTTACCAGTTTCTACATTCGTGTATCGGGTCGCAATAGAATTCACGATATAGCCAAAATGGTCTTTTTGTTGCTCATTAGAATGATAATTTAGATTATTAAGTTCATATTCATAACTTTTATTGATTTTTCTATTATTGTAATCCCGAAGACTCATAGTATATTCTAAACCTATGTTATTCTTTCCCTTTGTATAATTTGCATAAGCGGAACCATTTACAAATCCTGTTGTAAGTCCCGAAGTTATATCTGCTCCATAACTATATCCATTTTCAGGATTTTTGGTAATAATATTTACCACAGTGTCTGCTCTTGTAGCCCATCTTGTTGGCGGAATGTCGAAATACTCAACTTTTACAACATTTGCAGGGCTTACCCCTCGCATTTGCATCTCTGTTACTTCAATACCATTAATTAGAAACAAAATAGTTCCCTCTTTAATACTAGCAACCTTATTTGAAATAGGATCATATTGTAACTCTGGTAATGTTGCTAACAAGTCATTAGAATATCTTGCTTTTTCCAATGCTTCTTTATCAAAAGTATAAACAGCTTTATCCGAAAATTGTCGTTTCTTTTGTGTTTGAATTAAAACCTCTTTTATTTCCTTAGTTTTAATTGAATCTACATTTATGCTTTGTCCATTATAAAATACTATTGTGGACAAAAAGAATGATACAGATATTAATTTTTTATTTTTCATTTCCTTTATTTTTATACTTACAAAAGTAATATGATATCATTGGTTTAAAACTACACTATGGTTTAGTTCTATGCTATCATTGGAAAAACTACACTATCGGGTAGTTGAGCGAGGGTATCTAAATTATCATTCAAAAAAGAATTCAAACTATCGTATGAAATTTTAATAGGAATTGTTTCAGAACCTAAATAATGAATTGCATCTGATAGTATTTCGGTTTCTATTCCTAATAAATTAAGAACTCTTAATAGTTTAGAATCGCACTCTGCCAAAGCAAAAGAATGCTTATGTTTACATATTTCCCTAATCGATAAAAGCATCAATGTTTTAAATACCTTTACGCTCCTATTCTTTTTGATTGCAAATCCGCCTATATGCCATACATTGTAGGCTTTATTAGAAACATAATGAAGTGGATTAATGCTGAATAATTTTTGTATTGGCAATTCATCTCTAGAATTCCATTCAGTAACACGAATGGTTCCTTCTATCTCGGAGTGTTCATTGGTGTATATAAAAGTGGTTGTATTTCCAAAATTTAGTTGACACTCGTACTCCGTTTCTTCACTTTTGGATAGCTCTGTTTTCAATGCAAAAGAACTGTGATGACTATAATTTTCCCTTACTATAAAATCTTTCAGTTTTAAACTCATTATCTCATCTAAATAACTGTGTCTTGAGAATTTCACAACTTTAATACTTTTTTTTAGGAATTATTTCATCATTTTCAATAAATTAAATATTTTTTTCACTATATTTGTATAAGAACTTCTTTCCAAGAAGAAAATTCCACTTAAAAAAAACAGGCAAAAAACATGAACAAATTTTTCAATGAATCAAACACCATTAATAGTTTGTCTAACGATGATATTAATCAATTAGGCAATTATTTAGACGTGGTTGATGCTTTTTCAAGGCTTTCTTATAAAAGTATCTATGTGATAGATTATCAATTACAATCTTTCGAATACGTTTCAGATAACCCATTATTTCTTTGTGGTCTTTCTTCCGAGCAAGTGAAAGAATTAGGGTATTCTTTTTATTTTAGAAATGTGAAAAAAGAGGATTTGGAAATGCTTTTAAAAATAAATGAAGCCGGATTTAATTTCTATGATAAAATTCCTGTAAATGAAAGAAAATTATACACTATTTCCTATGATTTTCATTTGATAAATGAAAAAAATAAGGCGATACTCATTAACCACAAACTGACTCCAATTTTTCTAAACGAAAAAGGTAAAATATGGAAAGCCATGTGCATTGTTGCCTTATCTCCAAATCAGAATGAAGGCAATGTTACTATTAGTAAAAAAGGTACACCCGAATTATGGAAATTCAATCTTGATACCAATACTTGGGAAAAAGACCAAAAAGCACACTTTTCTGAAAGAGAAATTCAAATTTTAGAGTTATCGGCAAGAGGTCTAACTATCAATCAAATTTCAGAAAAAGTATTTTTAAGTACAGATACCGTAAAATTCCATCGAAGAAAAATTTTCGATAAAATAGGAGTTAAAAGTATTTCAGATGCGTTATCTTATGCTAAGATTAATAAACTGTTTTAGTTTACATAATTGTGTTAAGATAAAACTCCGGAAATGATTTATAAAACCGCCCTGTCACAATGTTGTACATAACGTTGGTGGTCATTCCTGCCACAATCCAAGAGGCGATTGCTAACTGTGGTGGTGCTTGTTTATCTTCTTCCAACTTATACTGCTTTATAACTTCCTCAAGCCATAATATGGGCTGATTCCAAAAGCGAGAATACGAAGATACATATTCCACAACAGTGAGTTCATTGATAGTATCGGGGTTTTTACTTAAAAAATCTAACCTTAAACTATCTGGTCTAATAACGGTTAATAATCCGCCCCAACCCAAATTATACGGGTGCAATATAAATATGCCTTTTTCTTGGCATTTCTTATCAAATAAAGTAGGAATATTACTTGTAAAATCTAATGTATTTACTGCAATAGAGTGTCCACTAATCATTTGCTCCAAATTTTCCTCATTTATAAACTCAGAAATCGCTCTAATATTGGCATTTGGATTTATTTTTTTTAACCTTTCACAAAGTTGTACCGCTTTCAATCTATTAATATCTTCGTGAAGGTAATTTTGCCTGTTAAGATTAGACAATTCTACAATATCCCCATCTACGATAGATATATTTTCAAACCCTAATCTAAGAATGCTCTCTGCAATATTACTTCCCAAACCACACCCTGCTATAAGAACGGGAATAGTTGCAATAACCTCTTGTTCTTCGGGTGTTATGTAAATTCTATTTCTGTCGTATCTTCCCATTTTTTCTGCAAAGTTAAAATCTCATTATAGAACTTATGCTACACAAAAAGGTAGATTTTATCTTCCTTCGGAATTAAAAATAAAAAAAATCCAATCTCGTATAAAGATTGGATTTTTATAAATATATGGTTTTGCTTTGAGAATCCCTTCTTCCGGAAAATAAGGCGGAGAAGCGATATCATCAAATTAATGATGATCGTGATGATGGATGAAAGGACCATCGCCTTTCGGATTGTTATAAACCACTTCTACACCTGCTTGTTCAGGTAGAATTTTTCTTTGGATATCTTCTGGGTTAAATGGTTTTGTTTTACCGAAATATTCCGCAAGCCCTTCTGTGAGCCACATAGGGACAACAACCCCGAAAAACATAAATATACACCAAAATCCTACTAAGAACATTACTAAGAAGAATACAAACCAAACGAATTGGTAAAACGGCCAAAGTGTAAGTATTGTTAACATCGTTTATAATAATTTTAGCAAAAGTAAAATATTTTGTTGTAATAGGAAAATTTTATCGTATGAATTTTATTATTTAAACTCATTTTAAATTCTATGTAACTACAAAACTATCTTTTTTCTTTTAAAGATTAGTGGGCAATGCTTGCAAAAAAATCGTTGCCTTTATCATCAGTAATAATAAATGCAGGGAAATTCACGACCTCTATTTTTCTCACCGCTTCCATTCCCAGTTCAGGGAAATCTACCACTTCTACCGATTTTATATTTTCCTTCGCTAAAACCGCTGCAGGTCCACCGATAGAACCTAAATAAAATCCGCCGTATTTTGCACAAGCATCGGTTACATCTTTACTTCGATTACCTTTTGCCAGCATAATCATACTTCCTTTATTCGCTTGAAATTCATCAACATAAGGATCCATTCTTCCCGCAGTTGTCGGCCCAAAACTTCCCGATGCCATACCTTCTGGCGTTTTTGCAGGACCTGCATAATAGATAGGATGATTTTTAAAATATTCAGGCATTGGTTTACCGCTGTCCAAGATTTCTTTAATTTTTGCATGAGCAATATCTCTCGCAACAATCAGCGTTCCGTTTAGCTTCAATCTTGTTTTGATAGGATATTTGGATAATTCTGCCAAAACCTCCGACATTGGGCGGTTCAAATCTATGGATACTGGTTCTTCCAAATGAGGCGCTGTTTCGGGTAAAAATCTCGCTGGGTTTTCTTCCAATTGCTCCAAGAAAATACCGTCTTTGGTAATTTTACCTTTTATATTTCTGTCTGCTGAGCAAGAAACTCCCATCCCAACAGGGCAAGATGCAGCGTGCCTTGGCAAGCGGATAACACGCACATCGTGAGTAAGATACTTACCACCAAACTGAGCACCGATTTCTGACTCTTGGCAAATTTTATGCACACGGGCTTCCCATTCCAAATCTCGGAAGGCTTGTCCGCCCATATTTCCCTCCGTTGGCAAATGGTCGTAATAGCCAGCACTTGCTTTTTTCACAGCTGCCAAATTAGCTTCCGCAGAAGTTCCACCAATTACCAACGCCAAATGATAAGGTGGGCAAGCAGCAGTTCCCAAATCCATTATTTTTTCTTTCACAAACTCTTCCAATGATTTCTCGTTCAACAGAGATTTTGTTTTTTGGTAAAGGAAAGTTTTGTTCGCAGAACCACCACCTTTTGCCAAGAATAAAAATTTGTAGGCATTGCCTTCTTCTGCATAAATATCTATTTGTGCAGGCAAATTGCTCCCCGAGTTTTTCTCCTCGAACATGGTGAGCGGTACAATTTGCGAATAACGCAAGTTTTGATTTTGATAAGTGTTGTAAATTCCTTTTGAAATCCACTCTGCATCATTCGTTCCCGTATATACATTTTCGCCTTTTTTTGCAACGCAAATCGCAGTTCCTGTATCTTGGCAAGACGGCAAAGCACCTTGTACTGCTACGGCAGCATTTTGCAGAAGATTATAAGCCACAAACCTATCGTTATCAGTAGCTTCTGGGTCATCTATAATATTTCTAAGTTTTTGTAAATGGGTAGAACGCAGTTTGAAAGACACATCTTCCAAAGCTTTTTCAGCCAGCAATTCCAAGCCTTTTGGGTCTATGGTAAGGATTTCTCTGTCGCCTAAGGTTTCTACTTTCACGTAGTCCGAACTTAATTTTTTGTATTGCGTATCGTCTTTTAGAATAGGAAAAGGTTCCTGATAATTGAACTCCATTTTTTAATGATTTTTGAAAAAGTAAAGTTAAGGAAAATCGAAATAATCCTTAGCAAAAAGCATTAATTTAGAATGTTTACAAACAATAGACAACACCGTATCGCATTAAAAACAAGCTATGTGGATTGGTGAAGGAGGTTAAGAGGTTATGAAGAGGATTAGAAGGTTAAATGGTGATAAGGTTACAAAGTTATAAAGCGATGTAACCTTATAACTATTCGCACCCTAACCATTTAACCTCTTTAACCATATAACCTCCTTATCCCTTATTATAGGATAACAATTTCAGCATATTGGCAAGCATTTTACCAGGGCGGAAGAGGATTTTACCGCTTTTTATTTTGGCTGAGGTTACTTCTTCTTCCTTATCCGATGCCTCGCCTGAAACACTGATTTGAAGGGCAAAATATTCCCCGACCCTCACGATTTTTCCGTCTGATAGGTCTTTGGAGACTTTGGTTAAAACCGTTTCCAGCACCGCTAAAATATCCGCTTTGGAAACGGTAGAAGTCTCCGAAGCATAATCTGCAAGGTCGTTGAGTTTGGTTTCGCCATTAGCGATGGCTTGTGGATACCACTTGCCCTCTTCTTCGGGGTTGCGTGGATTTTTTCTGATGACAGCTTTGTATTTTACAGGCATAATTTTCTATTTTTTTTGATTAATGTATATACTTGATTATCAATTATTTTAAAAACCTCTTGATGAGTTATAAAATTCGTCTTGATGATTTTA
>JAUNTR010000053.1:0-8349 GCA_030538575.1 Cruoricaptor ignavus
CTCTTTGTAAATCAGTTCGACCATTTCTACACTTTTGTTATTCATTTTCAATATTTTGAAATGATAATCATTAAGGTCAAACTCTTGATTTTCTTCAGGAATATCCGCTAATTCATGGAGAATATATCCTGCCAAAGTATTAAACTCACCTTCTTCGGATAGTGGAAATTGTTTTGGCAAATTCTCATTAATTTCATCCAAAGGTTGCGTTGCCTGTACCCAAAATACATTTTCGCCAACTTGATCCACAATTCTTTCCTCATCATCTTCTTCATCCTGTATTTCACCAACCAATTCTTCTAAAATATCTTCGAGGGTAATGATGCCTTCCGTTCCTCCAAACTCATCTATCACAATAGCGAGATGCTGTTTTTTCTGCTGGAAAACCTTCATCAAATCCGAAATCTTTTTACTTCCCACTACAAAAAAAGCCTCTCTCATCAAACCTCGAAGTTCATTATGATTCAACGCTCCTTTTCTCTTAATATATTCTCTTATAATTTCTTTGGTATAGAAAATCCCGATGACATTATCGATAGAATCTTCATAAACCGGGATACGAGAATAACCACTATCCATAATCTGATTAATGATATCTTCTATGGAATCCTCTATATCGATAGATAAAATATTTTGTCTTGGAACCATTATTTGCTTCGCAGAATGATCTGTAAAATCGAAAGCATTTTTTATGATTTCATAATTTTCCTCCTGTATTTCTCCAGAATCCGCAGATTGCTTTACCAAAAGTTGCAATTCTTCGGTAGAGTGTATTTCGTGTTCGGAAGCTGGATGTATTTTTATCAACCTCAAAAATGCGTTGGACAAAGAATTCATCAACCAAATAAATGGTTTGAATAAATTATAAAACAACCGAAGCGGTGTGGAAATAACGAAAGTTGTGGCTTCGGACTTTCTAATAGCAATAGATTTAGGCACTAATTCCCCGAAAACAATATGCATAATTGTGATGAGCAAGAAACTACAAACCAAAGAAATGGTAGTAATAGTTGCCTCTGCAATCGACCAATCGAAATAGTGGAAAATGTCTTCTATAATATGATGTAAAGCACTCTCACCAACCCAACCTAATGCTAAGGAAGCGAGGGTTATCCCAAGTTGCGTGGCAGAAAGATAAGCATCTAAATTTTTTATAATATGCTCGGCCTGTTTTGCCATTGCATTGCCTTCGGCGGCTTTCAGCTGAATTTGGGAATATCTGACTTTAACAATTGAAAATTCTGCGGCCACGAAAAAGCCATTCAGAAGAACGAGTAGAATTGCAATTAAAAGTTTGACGAGACTGTCGGGATCCATTTAGTAAATTAATAATCAATATTGGGCAAAGATAAGTATTTTTAGTTCTACATCAAAAAGTATGAAAACAAAAAACAATTTTTACTAAATTTATCTTCACTTTAAAATAAAAAAACCTTGTGAAACGAAAATTTCACAAGGTTTTTGGTATGATATTCTAAAAATAATTTTAGCTATTTTTAAGTGCTTCTGCACCCGATACAATTTCCAAAATTTCGTTGGTAATTGCAGCTTGTCTAGCCTTGTTGTAATAGATAACCAATTCATTTTTCAGAGCGTTGGCATTATCGGTTGCTTTGTGCATTGCCGTCATTCTCGCACCGTGTTCCGATGCTATGGAATCCAAAATCGCTTTGTAAAGTTGCGTTTTTATAGATTTCGGAATTAGATTATCCAAAATTACATTTCGATTTGGCTCGAAAATATAATCGGTTTCTACGCCAGTTTCTTCGGTTTCTGTAATAGAAATTGGGAGCAACTGTTCGGTTTGCACCTTTTGCGTAGCCGCATTGATGAACTTATTATAAACAAGATAAACTTCATCAAACTGACCATCTTTGAACTCCTGCATTACAATTTCTGCAATATTGGATACCGCTTCAAAGCTCAATCTATCCAAAATCGGACTTTGGTTATCGTAAACGGTTCTTGTTCTTTTTACGGCATCAAAAGCTTTTTTCCCAATAGTAAGAACTTCCACTTCTTTGCCTTTCAATGCATCAAACTGGTGATTAATTTCCTTTACGATAGAAGAATTAAAAGCTCCTGCAAGACCTTTATTAGAACTAATAGGAATCAGAAGAACTCTCTTTACTTCTCTCTTCAATGCATATTCCGAAATCTGATCCGGGTCGGAACTGGAATTTACATTTTCTATAATCTCCTGAAGTTTTTCGGAATAAGGTCTCAACATTACAATAGCGTCCTGTGCTTTTTTCAGTTTCGATGCCGAAACCATTTTCATAGCACTGGTAATTTGCATTGTAGAAGATATGGATGAGATTCTTCCTCTAATTTCTTTTAAGTTTGCCATTTGTTATATGGTTCAAAATTTAATATTTGAAAGTTTAAGGTTCAAGAAAAATAATGAACCTTAAACTTGAAAATTTTATCTTAGTATTTAGAAGCAATATCGCCTGCTGCTTGTTTTAGGACAGACGTAATATCGTTATCTATCTTTCCAGATTTTATAGCAGCCATTGTTTCTGGGTGTTTAGTTTTTAGGAACTCCACGTATTCGCTCATAAATTCTTTCACCTTTCTTACTGGTACATCTTTCAATAGATTTTCTGTACCTGCGTAAATCATTGCTACTTGGTTTTCTACCGGTAGCGGAGAGTTTACTGGCTGTTTCAACACTTCCACGTTTTTCTCCCCTTTCGAAATTACAGCTTGTGTAGCAGCATCCAAATCGGAACCGAATTTAGCAAATGCTTCCAATTCCTTGTACTGAGCTTGGTCTAATTTTAAAGTACCAGAAACTTTCTTCATAGATTTTATCTGTGCATTACCACCAACTCTGGATACAGAAATACCTACGTTAATCGCTGGACGAACCCCAGAGTTGAACAAGTCGGACTCCAAGAAAATCTGCCCATCGGTAATAGAAATCACGTTGGTTGGGATATATGCTGAAACGTCTCCTGCCTGAGTTTCAATAATAGGTAAAGCTGTTAGAGAACCGCCACCTTTTACCAAAGGTTTTAGTGGTTCAGGAAGGTCGTTCATTTGCTTAGCGATTTCATCATCTTTAATTACTTTCGCAGCTCTTTCCAACAATCTGGAGTGAAGATAGAAAACGTCCCCAGGATAAGCCTCACGACCTGGTGGTCTTCTTAGTAGAAGAGAAAGTTCACGATAAGCAACCGCTTGCTTAGACAAATCATCATAAATAATCAAAGCTGGTCTTCCCGTATCTCTGAAATACTCTCCGATAGCCGCTCCTGCCATTGGTGCATAAACCTGCATTGGAGAAGGGTCTGAAGCATTAGCAGCAACAACAACTGTGTAAGCCATTGCACCTCTGTCTTCTAATGTTTTTACAATTTGTGCCACGGTAGAACCTTTTTGCCCTACTGCAACATATATACAGAATACAGGCTGACCTGCATCATAAAATTCTTTTTGGTTGATGATGGTATCTATCGCTACTGTAGTTTTACCAGTTTGTCTATCACCGATAATCAATTCTCTTTGTCCTCTTCCGATAGGAATCATAGAGTCTATCGCTACGATACCAGTTTGCAAAGGCTCGTTTACAGGCTGTCTGTAGATTACCCCTGGAGCTTTTCTTTCCAATGGCATTTCATAAAGATCACCTTTTATTTCTCCTTTTCCATCAATAGGATTTCCTAGTGTATCTACTACTCTACCAAGCATTCCTTCACCTACTCTGATGGAGGAAATTCTATTGGTTCTTCTTACCGTATCGCCTTCTTTTACCAATTTGGATTCTCCAAGTAGAGCAACACCAACATTGTCTTCTTCCAAGTTTAGTACGATACCTTCTACACCACTTTCAAATTTCACCAATTCCCCGTACTGTACGTTTTCAAGACCGTAAACACGGGCAATACCATCACCAATTTGTAGTACAGTTCCTACCTCTTCTACATTGGATTGAGTATCGAAATTTGCTAATTGCTGTTTCAAAATTGCTGAAACTTCAGCCGGATTTATTTCTGCCATTTTATGGTTGTTTTAATCTTAATTTAGTTGAAAATCTTTTTTTACCTGATTTAGTTTGGATCTTACAGAAGCATCCACTTGTTGGTCACCTACTCTTAGAATATATCCACCAAGAATTTCGGGATTGATATTCATTTTCAAATCAAATTTTGCATTTGGATTTACGAGTTGAGATGATTTCAAAATCGCATCAATATTTTGCTGAGAAATAGCCGTTGCAGTAGTTAGTACAACTCTTTGCACGCCTTGCATATCTTCAACTTTATTGATGAATTCTTGTGCTATATCCTTCAAATGAGTTTCCCTACCTTGCTTAATTACTAATTTGATTAAGTTTTGAGTAGAAGGCGAAAATGCTTTGAAAACCTCATTTGCAACTTCGGTTTTTTTTCTATAATCAATGAAAGGAGTTTGGAAAAAACGGTTTAAATCTTTGGATTCGTTCATTATTTTCACAATATCCTGCATTTCAGAAAATGTAGAAGTTGTCTGTCCCGATTCTTGTGTAAAATCGAGAAAACCTTGTGCGTATCTTTTTGCTACTTTAGATGTTAGCATTATTAGTTCAGATTTTGTTTATTCAAATAGTTTTCAACCAAAGTATTTTGGGCATCGCTGTTATCCAATTTTTGTTTAAGGATAGTTTCTGCAATATTTACGGACAATGCTCCAATTTGGGTTTTGATGTCAGCCATTGCAGCTGCTTTTTCAGATTCGATAGATTGTCTTGCCGCAGCAATTATTTTATCACCTTCTGTTTTTGCAGCATCTTTTGCTTCACCCACGATTCTATCTTTTATTTCTCTGGCTTCTTTCAAGATAGCATCTCTTTCTATTTTTGCCTCACGGATGATTCTTTCGTTATCAGCTTTCAACTCTTCCATTTCTTTTTTTGCCAATTTGGCTTGGTTAAGAGCATCGATAATTGAAGTTTCACGCTCGTTTACAGCGTTTACAATTGGCTTCCAAGCGAATTTCGCTAATAAGAATAAAAGGATAACAAAGGTAAGGGTCATCCAAAACAATAAGCCTATTCCCGGTTCTATCATAGTTTTAAATCTTTTTTAAATTTTAATTTTATGGATTTTTTTGTTTTTAAAATCTCCGGCAGCAGCCAACCGCTTTTCTGCCGGAAATGTTTTTTTGGATTGAAGGATAATTACTTGATGAAAGCACCAAAGATAATTGCGATAAGACCTGCACCTTCGATAAGACCAGCAGCAATAAGCATTGCCCCTTGAATTTTACCTGCTTGCTCAGGTTGTCTTGCAATCGCATCCATAGCGTGTCCACCGATTTTACCAATACCAAGACCTACGCCTAATACTGCTAAACCAATTCCTACGTAAATTAATCCTGCTCCTGTTGATAAATCCATAATAAAATATTTAGGTTGTTAAAAAATTTGTTTCTCTTTAATTTTAATTAAATTACTGCGGCATCATCTGCAGCTGAGTGATGGTCATGTTCATGCTCGTGATCTGCAACAGCAATCCCAATAAACAATGCAGAAAGTACAGTAAAAATATATGCTTGTAGCGCAGCTACCAATAGTTCTAAGACTGAAATAAATAATGCTAACGGCACGGATGCAAATCCTAAAAGCGGTGTTTTGAAAATGAAGATAAGTGACATAATTGCCAAAATCATAATGTGACCTGCAGTTACGTTAGCGAAAAGTCGCATCATCAATGCAAATGGTTTTGTGAAAATACCAATAATTTCAATAGGTACCATAATTGGATAAAGCAAAACTGGTACAGGTGGCATAAAGATATGTTTCCAGTAATCTTTGTTAGCACTAAACAAAGTAATCAATAAAGTGATGATTGCCAAAACCGCTGTTGTTGCAATATTCCCTGTAAGATTGGAGCCAAATGGCGGAATTGGTATTAGACCAAATAAGTTATTAAACCATATAAAGAAAAATGCAGTTAGTAAATACGGCATATATTTCTTATACTTTGTTGTACCAATATTTGGGATTGCAACCTCATCTCTTATGAAAAGGATAATAGGTTCCAAAGCTTTGCCAAGACCTTTCGGCAAGGCAGATGTTTTATAAGTTCTCGCCATACCTATAAATATGAAAAGCATAAATGCTACAGATAAAAACATAGCTGCTACATTTTTCGTAATAGAAAAATCAAAAAATACATCTTCGCTTTTTTGTTTACCTGAAAGTAAACTAAACAAACTTGCTTTTTCCACACCTTTGGTAGAAACCACAATACCGTGATCCAAAGTATAACCATCGTGCTCGTGTCCGTGAGCAATAGCACTGGACATAAACATATGCAAACCGTCTTTATCTTTAATAATTACAGGTAATGGGATAGAAATATGTTTCTCCTCCGGAGTCCCTTCATTTAGTGTGAGAACATGCCATTCATTAGCATCGCCTATATGCGACATAATCATATCCTTGGCATTAAAATCTTTAGATTCATCTTTTACCACATCGGCGTGAACCTCATCACCAACAGTATCGTGATGCTGTGCAAAAGTAAAGCTGCCTAATAAAACAAATAATAAAGCTAAAACAATAGAGGAAAATCTCTTACTCATGATTAAATTTTATCGATTTGCAAATATATTGATTTTACCAAATTAAACCAACAACAATGCCTGTTTTTTATTAAATTTTATTTAAACTCCTGATTATGTGATAGTACAAAACAAATGAACATAGCAAAAAAACAATTGTCATACCAAAAAAAACAGATTTTTCTCGCCCCAAAATCACTAACCAGAAGATACACCACAACAAATCTTTGGTCAAATTTATTCCTAAAAACTTTATAGCAGGATTGCTCTGTTTCAAAATATATTTTTTGAAGATAAACAACAACAATACATTCAGCCCTGCCAAAGATAATAATAGCCAAAGAAACTGCATCAGACTCATCTCGCAAATTTACACAACTTATGTATAAAGCCCAAAAATAACTCACAGAAAATTCTACAAATCCATCTATTTTCAATTCAGATTTTCCTAAACATTAATTTTTATGTACTTTTGCATTCTTTAAAAAACTTATATTTTAATTCAAAGTATATTATGTTTCAAAGTTTACAAGACAAATTAGATAAAGCGCTACACAATATACAAGGGCGTGGAAAAATTACGGAAATAAACGTGGCGGAAACCGTAAAGGAAATCCGTAGAGCATTGGTAGATGCCGACGTAAATTATAAAGTTGCCAAAGACCTTACAAAAAGAGTTCAGGATAAAGCCTTAGGACAAAACGTTCTTACCAGCCTTACACCAGGACAATTGATGACCAAAATCGTACACGATGAGTTGGTGGAATTAATGGGTGGAACACACGAAGGGATTAATCTTTCTGGGAAGCCGACCGTTATCCTTATTGCGGGATTGCAGGGTTCGGGTAAAACCACATTCTCGGGGAAACTTGCCAACTATCTGAAAACCAAGAGAAACAAAAAACCTCTTTTGGTCGCTTGCGACGTTTACAGACCTGCGGCGATTGACCAGCTAAAAGTTTTGGGTGGGCAAACAGGCATTCCTGTTTATACGGAAGAAGGTGCACTAAACCCATCTGCCATTGCAGAAAACGCCGTAAAATTCGCCTCGCAAAACAACCACGATGTTGTAATTGTAGATACCGCAGGGCGTTTGGCGATTGATGAACAAATGATGAACGAAATAAAATCGGTACATTATTTTATAAAACCTCACGAAACGCTTTTCGTAGTAGATTCTATGACGGGGCAAGATGCTGTGAATACAGCTAAAGCCTTTAATGATGCCCTAAACTTCGATGGTGTTGTTCTTACAAAATTAGATGGGGATACTCGTGGTGGTGCAGCACTTACCATTCGTTCCGTGGTTGAAAAGCCGATAAAATTTATCTCAACAGGAGAGAAAATGGAGGCTCTCGATTTGTTCTACCCCGAAAGAATGGCAGACAGAATTCTCGGAATGGGAGATGTAGTTTCCCTTGTAGAAAGAGCCCAAGAACAATTTGATGAAGAGGAAGCAAAAAAACTTCATAAGAAAATTGCCAAAAATGAATTTGGTTTTGATGATTTCCTAAAACAAATTAACCAAATTAAAAAAATGGGTAATATGAAGGATTTAATGGGAATGATTCCAGGAGTTGGCAAAGCGATAAAAGATGTAGAAATTTCCGATGATGCTTTCAAACATATCGAGGCCATTATTTACTCCATGACTCCTGAGGAAAGAAGAAAACCATCTATCATCAATATGAACCGAAAAAAGAGAATTGCCAAAGGTGCGGGTAGAAATCTGGAAGATGTAAACCAACTGATGAAACAATTTGACCAAATGGGCAAAATGATGAAAATGATGCAAGG
>JAUNTR010000053.1:8449-11466 GCA_030538575.1 Cruoricaptor ignavus
CCAGAAGTTACTTTACCAATCACGTTTCCATCGGCATCTACCACAGGATAATCGTGTCTTGGGATGGCTTTTTCCAACATCTCGAAACCTACCAATTTTCTTGTAACGCCTTCAGCTTTTTGTTTCTCGAAAATATCTTTGGATACAAAATCTTTATCAAATTTAGTAATCCAACCCAAACCGCCTTCTATTGGGGAAGTTTCATCGGTTATATCATTTCCGTAGAGGCAAAATCCTTTCTCCAATCTCAGCGTATCTCTCGCACCAAGTCCGCACGGCAAAAGCCCAAACTCCTCTCCTGCCAATGTAATATCGTCCCAAAGTTTTTCGGCATTTTCATTTTTAAAATAAATCTCGAAACCGCCACTTCCCGTATATCCTGTATTGGAAATAATAACATCGGAAACTCCTGCAACTTCGCCAATCGTGAAATGATAATAAGGAATCTCGGAAAGATTAACAGACGTAAGCTTTTGTAGAGTTTCAAGAGCTTTTGGACCTTGTATTGCAATTAGTGACATTTCATCAGAAACATTGGTCATTTTCGCCCCGAAAGTATTGTATTTACTGATATGTTCCCAATCTTTTGCGATGTTAGAAGCATTAACCACTACAAAATATTTTTCATCGGAAATTTTGTAAACAATAAGGTCATCTACAATCCCACCATTTTCGTTTGGCAGGCAAGAATATTGTGCTTTACCATCTTGCAAAGCATCTACATTGTTTGTGGTAACATATTGCAACAAATCTTTTGCTCCGCTGCCTTCCACAAAAAATTGCCCCATATGAGAAACATCAAAAATCCCGACTTTTTCCCTCACGGCAAAGTGCTCTTCTGTAAGTCCAGAATATTGCACAGGCATATCGAAGCCTGCAAAAGGAACCATCTTGGCTCCCAACGAAACGTGCTTGTTGTATAACGCAGTTCTGTTCATTTTTTATAGATTTAAAATTAAATTTTTATAATTAAGGTTGAGATTAAGTTAAAGATACTCTTTATACTTCTCCAATATAATCTTGAACCACTCGGTAAAATGCTCAGGATTTTCGGTCATTTCCTTATCCAAATCTTCCATAGAAATATATCGAATTTCTGCAACTTCATCTTCATTTAGATTAAAATCTCCGTTGTATTTTCCGATAAAAACATAATCCAACTCGTGTTCCCAAAGTCCGTCACCAACATCGGCTTTATAAATAAAATGAAATTTTTCGGTAATCGTGGTTGTTATTCCCAATTCCTCTTGCAATCTTCTCTCAGCGGCTTGTTGATAAGTTTCGCCAATTCTGGGATGCGAGCAAGTTGCGTTGGTCCACTTGCCAGGAGAGTGATATTTGCATTCTGCTCTTTTCTGCAAAAGCATTTCCCCAAAATCATTAAACAAAAAAACCGAAAAAGCACGATGTAGAATGCCATTCTCGTGGGCTTGCATTTTGCCCATCAATCCAAGAATTTCATCGGTTTCGGATACTAAAACTACTTGTTCCTCCATTTCACAAATTTAATCATTTCTAAGTAAAAACGAGGCTAAATTTTCTTATTTTTACTTGGAATAAAATAATTACCTTTGCGTTTCCGTTTTTTGGAGAAGAGTTTGCAAAAATTATGTTACAGAAATCTAATCGTTATATCCCGAAAAAATGAGTGTAGTTGCAAGGCAGGGTTTTAAATATTCTTTAATCGGATATTTCGGTTTTTTGTTGGGAACATTTTCGGCAATTTTTATTTTCCCGAGAGATACAGAATTTTACGGAAAACTGCGTTTTATCTTACCAACCGCCGAAATGCTTTTGCCCATCGTGGTTTTTGGGTTGTCTTTTTCCAACGTGAAGTTTTTCAATTTGACAAAAAAAGTAGGAAAACACCAAAATTTCCTATCTTTATCTTTGTTAGGAATTATTATTAATTTCGTAATTTTCACACTATTATTTTTCGGATTTTTCTATTTATTCCCAAGTTTCCAAGAACGAGAAATATGGAAGATGAAAAACCTGATTTTGCCACTGGTTTTGGTAATGGCTTTGTCCGCTATTTTTAATAAATATATTTCTAATTTCAAGCGAATTGCCATTCCTAATATTTTTGAAAATCTATTCCCAAAACTGGCTAATCTTGGGGCTTTTTGTTTATTTTTCTTTCTTGGCGTTTCGGAAAAAGGGGCATATGGTTTCTTCTTCGGAATGTTTGTTTTATCGTTTTTAGGTTATGTTTTCTACACCAATTCTTTGGAAAAAATAAAGCCTGATTTCAATACCGATTTTATAAAAAAAGACCATCTTTGGAAAGATGTTTTTAGTTACAGCCTTTTCGGATTTTTGGGGAACATTGGCAATTACATTGCTTTTCGGATTGATAATTATATGATTGGCGAATTTCTAACTTTCGAGGACAATGGCGTTTACAGTATTTTGCTTTCTGTGCTTTCTTTTATAATGATTCCGCAAATGGGTTTGTATAATATTTCTGCACCAATTATCAACAAAAATATCGCAGAAAACCAATTGGAGGATTTGGATAAATTCCACAAAAAAACATCTCTGGCTTTGTTTTTTTTAGGAGCGGTTCTATTTTCTTGCATTTTGGTAGGATTTCCGTATTTATCACATTTTATAAAAAATGGCGAGCAATTGCGTTTGGCAGAACCTGTTATTTGGATTTTGGGGTCGGCAATGTTGTTCGATTTAGCTACGGGTTTTAATGGGCATATCATCTCATTATCAAAACATTACCGTTTCAATATTGTCGTAATGTTGTTTTTGGCGATTTCCAGTATTTTTTTGAATTATATTTTCATCACAAAAACCAGCTTGGGAATTATCGGTATTGCACTTGCAACAGCGATTTCTTTGAGTTTGTTCAATTTAATTAAAATCACATTCAACTATTTCAAATTCAGAGTTTTCCCTTTTACGATAGAAATGGTTTACACTTCTGTGCTTTGTACTTTGGCAATTACTTTGGCGATTATTTTACCTGATTTTCAACAGCAAATTATCAATTTGTTTTACAAACC
>JAUNTR010000054.1:0-5465 GCA_030538575.1 Cruoricaptor ignavus
TAGAGTTTCGTGTGGATTCAAAACTGTTCGAGAAGTTATTAACCAAAAAAAATATTATTATAAATAAAGTTTTTTCCAAACCAGTATTATCTGTTTTCGCAGTGTCTGTTTTTTTTATATCTGCTTTATCATTTGCCAATGTTAATCAAGAAGCAAAAATGAAAGATATAAAAGTTACAACAAAGAATGTTTCGGAGATTAGTGTGAAAGAAAGTTTAAAAGATTGGGCTTTTATCACTCGTAACTATATCTATTATGGGTCTGAGACTAAATAGATAAGTGAAGTTTTGGTAAGGCTTTAAATATATTAAAGCCTTATCTTTTTATATTAAATATCAATACAGTGTTATGACAATCAAAAAAACATTTTTATTAATTTTTCTACTATTTCATATTTTTTGTGTAGTAATTGTAAATTTGAGTGCCTTTGTAGGATTGCAAAAAGAAGAAGTGGCTCGGTTTAATTGGTTTGGAAAAAAATATATTGATTTAACAAAAAATTTGGATAAGAATGAGATAGTTTCTTGTTATACTAATTTAACTGGCACCAATAGAGGTTATGAATTTTTTTCTCCAAACGTTTCTAATTTCTCTCTCCAAGTGAAATTTCTTGATGAAAATGCTAATGAAATACCACTATATCGTTCTTTTGAATCTATTACAAAGTTTGGAACAGCTTCATATTATTTAAATTCAAGCCTTTTGAATCAGAAAAAACGAAATGAAATTTTAGCCTCTTATAGCAAAAGAATTTTTGCAATGAATGAGAATATAAATAAAATCAACGTTGTTTTGGAAGTACAAGAATATAAAAGTCTTAAACACAAATGTAATAATGGTGTATTCAAAAAAAAGATTTTATGCACGATAGAAAAACTATAAAAAATAACATTAATCATTTTTTTTTTCGAACTCGAAACAAAAAATATAAATGTTTATACAAAAATAATTGCTTTATTTTGTATGATAAATATAATATCTATTTTGCCTGACTTTATGGCAATTTATGGTGAAAATTCCTATATAAGTCCTGAAATAAATTATCGTTTTATTGAAGAATTTAATATGACATTTTATTGGATTACAAATTTTGCTTCAAAAATAGCAATAGAAAAACATATTACCACTATACTAATCCTTAGTATATATTTTCTCTCTCTGATATTAATTTTTTTAGAAATTCAAAAAATGTTATTTTCTATTATTTCATTATTTATTCATGTAATGTTAGTTAATACAAGTTATTTATTTTCCTACGGAGCCGACTATTTTATTACCTTTTCTTTATTTATATGTATTTTAATGTCTAATTCTGACAAATGTATTCAATCTTTCAGTATAAGATTTTTACAAATACAATTGTGTATTGTTTATTTTTTTGCAGGATTCGGAAAAGCATTAGGCACAGATTGGATTGACGGAAATGCAATGTGGTATGTTTTTAATATTTTTATTATGAAAAAACCGACACACTTATCTCCTATATTCAAATATTTATTTACTTTTATATCATTATTCACTATTTTTATCGAAATATTTTACCCACTATTGGTTAGCATAAAGAAAACACGGAAAATTATTATAATTTCAATCTTATTTTTACACTTAGGTATTGCTTTGTTCATGGGCTTATATACGTTTGGATTTGTTATGATTATCCTAAATATTATTGCTTGGGAAGGGTACTTTGATACAGAAATCACAAAATTAAAAAAATATGCAACCAACATTAGATTTACTCAACATCAGTTATAAAACCAATGGCAAAGCCATTTTGGAGGATATCAACCTCTCGTTCGGTACAGGAATACACGCCTTGCTCGGGTTAAACGGTGCTGGCAAAACATCCTTATTCAACATTATTGCGACGCTCCAAAAGCCCACTTCTGGGGAGATGTTGTACAAAGATTCTTCAATTATAAAAAACCCAAAATCATTACGGAAAGATTTAGGCTATATGTCCCAAAATGTTGGGCTTATACAAGATTTCAGCATCGAGCAAAATCTTTATTATTTTGGATTGATGAAGGGCTGTCTTCCAAAAGATTTGAAACAAAAAATCCCCAACCTCTTGGAAACCCTCAACCTGCAAAGGGAAAAAGGCCGTAAGGTTTTTAATCTTTCAGGAGGTATGAAACAGAGAATTGGCATCGCTCTCGCTCTGCTGAACAATCCAGAAGTTCTACTGTTAGATGAACCCATCAATAATTTAGATGACTTCGAGAGAGAAAAATTTTATCACTTTTTGCAAGAAATTGCACAGAATAGTATCGTTATTATTTCCACACACTTAGTAAACGAGATTTCCAATTTCTGTGATAAGATTATTGTAATGAAAAACGGGCGTGTCGGTTTCTGTGGCACTGCAAATACAACAGATGAGGTTCAAGAGATTTTCAAACAACATACAAGATAAATAGTTATGAGCATATTTTTCCATCAGACCATATATTATCTTCGCTACCTTCTAAAAAAGAAAACATTCAGTTATTTGGTCGTATTACTCTTGGTGCTTTCTTTTTTTATAATTCCTTCACCAGATGCAGATTACGTTACTTTTTTCATAGGGAAAACTACGGCTGTTCCCGATAAGTACTGGCTGGGCAATTTAGCAGCTGTTTTTTCTAATATCAGCATTTCCATTATACTGTTTTATATGATATTGGGCGAAAGAGAAAAAGAAATAAAACAAAAATTACATCATTACGAAGACACCTCTGTCATCAGTCGTTTCGCAATCAATTTTTACAAAATAGTGGCATTATATACCGTGAGTCTCATATTCCTTTTCATTCTAAATGGGTTACTTATTCTCGCCAATATCGGTACAGTAGATATTTTACAATACATACGGTCTTTGGTTTATTTCTGTATTCCTTTTCTATTTTTATTTGCTGTAATATGCTTTGTAGTAGAGTATTTCGTGCCATACAAAGGGCTGAAATACATCTTATATTATGGGCTTTTTATGATTATTTTCACAAAAGATAAAATACTTTACAACCCCATAGGAATTTACGAACTAAGCCTTTATTTGGGCGAATATATCAACCAATATAATTATTCCGTAGGCATTTTAGCAAAATCCCAAAACCTTAGTTTTATAGAAATAAAAGACTTCCCCGAATGGCTATTCCTCCCCTCCAAAATCCTGTGGGTTGTAGTAGCCTTAGTTACCGCAGTTTTTTTTTCCAAAATAAAAATTAGCAGGAAAATTTCCGTTGTAGAGCAGGATAAGAATATTGTGAAAATCACCACTACACAACCCACAAAATACCAGCACAGTAAGGCGGGTGTTCGCAAAAGTTTCGCATTCCCCATCCTACTTCAGAAAGATTTTTACCTCTTTTCTCAGGCGTTCAGCAAATCCAACATTTTTGTTTTGGTCATATTTTGGGTACTCATATTTTTCACATCTGGTTTCTTGCAACATATGTTTTTACCCTTGCTTTTTCTATTTTCGTTATCTGTAAACGGTAATTTTTTGTGCAAACTATTTTATTACGACATCTCCTATACCGAAGATTTATCCCCTTTCAGTAAAACGGCTCGTTGGCTATCAAAATTTATAATTTTGTTATCATTTTACACGGTGCTTTTAGTCACTTATTTCTTATCCATAGGTATCGGGGTAAAAGCCATTAGTATTATCATAGGATTTGCAGGCTTAGCAGCAATACAAATTTCACTTTCCACATATCTAAAAAACAGCACTCTTATAGACATTATATACATCGTAATATTCGCAACTTACCTCGCAGGAAGCCCATTAATAAACATCTTACAATACTAAGTTAGGTCAAACTCACGAAAAGTCTTGTTTATTTTTAAGCCTTTGTTTTTCAGAATTTTAAGTTTTAAAATAGTTCATTTTCACAAAAACATAACAAAACTAAACCAATCATCCTGCATCTTGATACTTGGCTCTTGTATCTCGGTTCTTGTATCTTGATTCTTGACACTTAATTAAGTTTTCGTAAATTTGCAAACTTAATTATGGAACACATTAATACAAAAACGGCTGCTTATCACACATTAGGTTGCAAATTGAATTTTGCAGAAACCTCCACCATTGCCCGAACTCTTACAGGTGCAGGCTACGAAAAAGTGAGTTTTGATGATAAAGCAGATGTGTATGTCATCAATACTTGTTCTGTAACCGAAAATGCAGACCGAGAATGCAAACTACACGTAAAACGTGCAACGAAAGCCAATCCCAGCGGTTTGGTGGTTATCCTGGGCTGTTATGCCCAACTGAAACCCGAAGAAATTTCTAAAATAGATGGCGTAGATTTGGTTTTAGGAGCGAAAGAAAAATTCAATATTCTCAGTTATTTGGATGATTTGCGGAAATCTGAAAACGAAGGCATCATCCATTCTTGCGAGATAGACGAAGCCGATTTTTTCATCGGAAGTTATTCCATAGGCGACAGAACTCGGGCTTTTTTGAAAGTTCAGGATGGTTGCGATTACAAATGTACCTATTGTACGATTCCTTTGGCAAGAGGAATTTCCCGCTCGGATACGATAGAAAATGTCTTGAAAAACGCTAAGGAAATTTCAGAAAAAAACATTAAAGAAATTGTACTAACAGGCGTAAACATCGGCGATTACGGCAAAGGCGAATTTGGAAACAAAAAACACGAGCATACTTTTTTAGATTTAATAAAAGAGCTGGACAAAGTACAAGGTATCGAACGAATCCGAATCTCGTCCATAGAACCCAATTTGTTGAAAGATGAAAGTATAGAATTGGTGGCAAAATCCCGAAGTTTCGTACCGCATTTCCATATTCCGCTACAAAGTGGAAGCGATGATTTATTGAAAAAAATGAAACGCCGATACCTCACCAATTTGTACACCGAAAGAATATCTAAAATACGAGAAGTAATGCCCGATGCGGCGATTGGTGTAGATGTTATTGTCGGATTTCCAGGAGAAACCGAAGAAAAGTTTTTGGAAACGTATAATTATCTGAATAATTTACCGATTTCTTATCTACACGTTTTCACTTATTCCGAAAGGGAAAATACCGAAGCGGTAGAAATGGTGGGCGTTGTGCCAATCCCCGAAAGAAAAAAGCGTAACAAAATGCTGAGAATTTTGTCCGAGAAAAAGAAAATGGCATTCTACCAAACTCAATTAGGAAAAACTTTGCCTGTGCTTTGGGAACACGAAAATAAAAACGGATTAATGTATGGTTTTACAGAAAATTATATTCGGGTGCAAAAACCTTTTGATGCGAATTTCATCAACGAAATAGAATTGGTAAAACTGGAAAAAATTGGCGAAGACGGCACGGTTTCCGTAACTCCTGCTTTCGAGGATTTTTTAGCACGAGTTTAAAGAAAAAACATAGAAATTGATATATCGAAAAAATGCCGAAGCAAAATATACTTCGGCATTTTTATTATCCTTAATTATGATTAAAATTTTATTTTCGGATTAATATTCAAACTCAACCA
>JAUNTR010000054.1:5565-11438 GCA_030538575.1 Cruoricaptor ignavus
TTATCCTTAATTATGATTAAAATTTTATTTTCGGATTAATATTCAAACTCAACCAAAACCAATCTTGGTGATTTCTTGCATTCGGTGTATTTTTCAGAAAACGCAATGTGGAAGAATCTACAAAAACCGAATAACCGCCTACCAAAGTCGCATACGGCATTATTTTGTATTGGAAAGTCCAATCTATTTCGCTACCAAGTGTGCTGTTTAGTTTTTCATTAGCATTATAAACTTTCGCAGCAGAATTGAAGAAATGAGCATCCAATCCCATATTGAATTTAGGATTTAATGAAGCTGAAATTTTCAAGTAAGTATCGACCAAACCGCCATTTCCGTGTGGATTGCCCACATAGAAATAATCCATAAAACCATAAAATTTATGATGTGTACCGTACAACGGATCGAAGGTTTTGGATTTCCCCGAAGTATCATTATTTGCAGTCCCAGAAAGATAATCTGTCCCAATCGTTAAATTAAGTGGCTCCATTACCTGATAACCAACGGAACCAGAAAGCAAATACGCTGATTTTTTCTGCCCAGAATTGCTGTGTCCCGTTTGCACATAAGCGGAAGCCTGTGCATTAATTTTATTATGTTTCCCGAAATAATTAACTCCGAAAGTCTGCATATTAAAGACTTTACCGTCCTCAACTGCTGGATTTTTATAACCGATATTATTCGCTAAAAACGATACATAAGCCTTTGGTGCGAACTGATGTTTGGCATAAAGCATCTGCAAATGTTGGTAAGGTTGGGCATCAACAGGCGAAAAATATTGTCCCGCAGGATTATTAATATTCACATTTTCCGCCTTATAATTTTGGTTGAAAGCCCCAAAAGTTTGCACTTGGGTTTTATTATTTTTCCATTGTACGCTTACCGCATCGTGGCTACGCCCCGCAGGATGCCAATCTAATGCCCCAAAAATACGCTCATCATCCAAAGAAATAATTTGTCGTCCAACTTTGGTATTCCACTGCTCACCCAATTTCAAATCGGCATAAGCCTCGTATATGGACATTCCGCCTGTTGGGTCTGTCGCTTGCACTTGGTTGGCTTGTCCCCAAATATTTACGTTTTGTAAAGACAATCGCACTTTTAGCAAATCTTTGTTCGCATAATCCAAAGTCAACCTTGTTCTATTATTGGTAAGGATTGCTGGTTCTTCACCTTTTTGCAAAGGACGATATGCACCATTTCGGTATTCGGTTCTTGGTCTTAATTGTAAAGAAAGGTCGAAACTATGTTCCTTAGCAGATTCTTCTTGTGCGATAATAGATGCTGAACCTGCAAAAAGCATTGCAACAGCAATTTTTAATTTAAATGATTTCATTGTACATCTGTTTTAATCGAACAAAATTAGCAGATAAACAAAAGTATTCAACTATTAAAAAAACTAATATTTTTCATATTTTAATTATTTAGAATTATTCTAAATAAATTTAATTATTCATATTAATTTATCTTAAAAGGTCGATAATTTAATAAATTTATACTTACAAAATTACAATATCCCTATTTTAAAAATATGATATTTATTATGTTCTTAAATTTGGAAAATCCTTTTCTTAAATCATAAATTTGTACAAAATAAAAACAGGATAAATAAATCTTAATTATGGAGCCGAAAGAAAATCAAATTCAAAAAAAGAGAATCGGCAATAGAAAATTCAAATTGCTTATTCCGATACTGCTCGGTTGCTCAATAGGGCTTTTCGCTTACATTATATATGTATCCAAAGCCTATTCTTACTTATCCGATGACCCGAAAGCGTGTGTCAATTGTCATATTATGGCACCGGAATATTCCACTTGGTTTCACTCCTCGCACGGTAGAGTTACCAATTGTAACGATTGCCACGTTCCACACGACAACATTGCAAGAAAGTATTACTTCAAAGCAATGGATGGTATGCGGCATGCTACAATGTTCTCTTTCCGTATGGAGCCACAAGTTATCCGCATAAGGAAACCAGGGGAAATGGTTGTTCAGGAGAACTGTATCCGTTGCCACAACAACCTGAACAGCGTTGTTGGGACTAATAACGTAACAGCAGATATGGCACACAAAGGGGAAGGAAAATTCTGTTGGGAATGCCACAGAGAAGTTCCGCACGGTAATGTAAGAGGACTAAATTCTGCACCGAATGCCAGAGTGCCATTAGCTGATATGCCTGTACCACCTTGGCTAAATAAAATGATGGAACAAAAAGAAGCAACAAAATAATATAAGTGTAAAAACAATACTCATTAAAATCAGTAATAAAAATTTTTATTATGAAACGGAAAAATTGGTTAATCATAGGTCTATTGGCAGCCGTAGTATTCGGGTTAGGAATGCTCGCCAATTCTATTATGCAAAGAAGAGCAGAATCTCAACATTTATCGCAAGCAGATAACAATCTGAAAGAATTTGAATCGAGCAACGAACGTTGGGAAGATTTTTACCCAAGAGAATACCAATCTTGGAAACAAACTTCGGACACCACGTTCCGCTCCAAACATATGAGCAGTAATGCAGAAGATTTATTAGCACAAAGACCAGAAATGGTGGTGCTTTGGGCAGGTTACGCATTCTCCAAAGATTACACTTCGCCAAGAGGACACTACTACGCTATAGAAGATGTAACTAGAACACTGAGAACAGGTGCTCCAGATGCAGACCATCCTGATACGCAGCCTGGAACTTGCTGGACTTGTAAAAGCCCCGATGTACCAAGATTGATGAACGAAGTGGGGATTGATAATTTCTACAAAGCGGGTTGGTCCAAATGGGGTTCAGAAGTTGTAAACTCTATCGGTTGTGCAGATTGCCACGATGAGAAAACAATGAACCTTACCATTACACGTCCTGCCCTTGTAGAAGCCTACCAAAGAATGGGTAAAGATGTGAAAAAAGCAACTCACCAAGAAATGCGTTCTTTGGTTTGTGCACAATGCCACGTGGAATATTATTTCAAAGGAGATGATAAATACCTAACTTTCCCTTGGGATAAAGGAATGACTTTGGAAACAATGGAAGAATATTATGACGGCGTAAACCACGTTGATTACGTTCATACATTGAGTAAAGCTCCTATCCTAAAAGCACAACACCCAGATTTTGAGGTTTTCAACTTGGGAATCCACGCACAAAGAGGCGTATCTTGTGCAGATTGCCATATGCCATATAAATCACAAGGTGGTATAAAATATACCGATCACCATATCTCAAGTCCATTGGCAAACATCAATAACACTTGCCAAACTTGCCACAGAGAATCTGAGATTACATTGGCTCAAAACGTTTACGAAAGACAAGATATGGTTTTTGAACTAAGAAATCGTTTGGAAAAACAATTAGCAAAAGACCATTTGTACGCAAAATTCCTTTGGGATAGCGGTGCAACAGAAGCTGAAATGAAACCTGTTTTAGATTTAATTCGTAAATCACAATGGCGTTGGGATTTTATTACCGCATCTCACGGGGCAGCATTCCACGCACCTTTGGAATCCCAAAGAGTATTGGGCGATGGACTTTACCTTGCCGTACAAGCAGAATCTAAAATGAATGATGTTGCTAATAAAAGAAATATAAGTGGTAAATTTGCAATGCCAGACATTAGTACCAAAGCTAAAGCCCAACAACTTATCGGTTTGGATATGCATAAAGAGGAAGAAAGAAAAGCCCACTTTATGAAAACCGTAGTCCCTGAATGGTTGAAAAAAGCCAAAGCTAAAGGAATTTTGGTTGCCGAGAAATAGATAATAATCTTAATCAGAAATAAATTTTTCCTGCAACGGTTTGAGGAATTAAATGCAGTTGCAGGATTTTTATTGTCAAAAAATATAAAAATATAGAGCTATGACGTTTGAAAATATCGGAGAGCAGAAATCGCAGTTTCGGGAGGCTCTCTATATTAATTTAATTTTTCTAATAGTCGGTATCGGACTGCAATTTTTTCTGGGAAATATCCCGAAAACAGCAATGGCTTTCCCTAATAATATTATTATCGGCATTGCTTTTGTCCTGATATTCACTGGTTTATTTTTTTGGTTAAAACAAAAGAAAATAATGTCCCTTCTCAGTGGGGCTCCATTTGCAATCATCACCATTGTATTTTTGGGAGTTTTAACGATTGGTTTGGGAACTTTCAACATCGACCCAAATGAGGATGAAAATCTTACCTCCGTAAAGTTTGGTTTGCACAACATTACTACGGCTTGGTATTTTGCATTAATTTTCGTTTTACTCCTCGTCAATTTATGGCTTGCCGTACTGAAACGTGCATTGGTATTTCAGACCAAAAACATCACATTTCTCCTTAATCACTTCGGTTTGTGGTTGGCATTATTCGCAGGAGTTTTGGGACAAGGCGATTTAGTTCGATTAAAAATGACATTGCAAAACGATGTTCCCGAATGGCGTGCCGCAGATGATATGGGAAATGTAATGGAATTGCCTCTGGCATTGGAACTCCAAAAATTTGATATGGAGATTTATCCAAACAAACTTTTCCTCATTAATAAAGAAGGAGAAGCGTTGCCAAAAGCTAAACCCGAAGGATTTCTATTAGAGAAAAAAGGAGCTACACACCGCTTTGCCAACTGGGAAGTTACTTTGTTGGAATATATAGAAGATGCCATAACGGCTTCGGAAAACGCTTACGCATCCAACCCGATGTGGGGTTCTACAAATGCCGCAAAAATAAAAATTAAAAATCTGAAAGACGGCAAAGAAACCACCGAATGGATTTCCTGTGGCAACTTTCAATTTCCACCAAAGGCTGTAAAATTGAGCGAGGATTTCACTTTGGTTATGGCTCCTCCTGAGGCGAAAAAATACCAATCCAACGTTCTGATTTACGAAAAAGATAAAAAAGAAGTAGGAAAAGGCGAAATATTGGTAAACCAACCGCTAAAAGTAAATGGCTGGAAGATTTATCAACTAAGTTACAACGAACAACTGGGACGCTGGTCCAATGTAAGTATTCTGGAATTGGTACACGACCCTTGGTTGCCTTTGGTATATATCGGTATTTTTATCTTGATTGCAGGTTCTATTAGTTTCTTATTTCAAAATCGTAAATAATTATGTGGGAGTTTTTTAATTATATAGTTTTTTCAGTTGTTGCACTTTGGTTGGCTTCGGGGATATTGTTGTATATGCGAGGCAAAACTATGCCAACTTTGGCAGTTGTATTGCACTTGGCAACCGTTGTAATCATTGGTGTATTTATAGCAAAATTATGGATTAGTTTGGAGCGTCCACCTCTGCGAACATTGGCAGAAACCCGACTTTTGTATTCTTTCTTTTTAGCATTTATTGGTGTTGGGCTTTACGCTTTGTATCGTCAAAAATGGATTCTGAATTACGCTGCAATTATGGGTTCGGTATTTATGCTCATTACCTATTTCAATCCCGATACGGTGAACAAAACCCTAATGCCTGCACTACACAGCGTATGGTTTGTACCGCACGTTGTGGTTTATATTTTTGCTTATGCCATGTTTGGTATGGCAACTTTGGTCGCCATTTGGGGATTGATAAAACACTACCAAAACAAGCCCAAAAATACAGAGCTGGAAATGATGAACCGCTTGGTAAATGTAGGTTACACATTTCTTACTTTGGGACTTTTGTTCGGAGCACTTTGGGCAAAGGAAGCTTGGGGACATTATTGGACTTGGGACCCAAAGGAAACTTGGGCGTTCATCAGTTGGGTTGGGTATTTGGTTTATATACATTATCATTTCAAATTCAAAAATAAAAATACGGTTGTTCCTTTTTATTTAATTTTAGGAGCGTTTGTACTTTTATTGGTTTGTTGGTTCGGAGTTAATTATCTGCCAACTGCCGTAAATAGCGTACACACCTATACTGGATAAAATTT
>JAUNTR010000055.1 GCA_030538575.1 Cruoricaptor ignavus
TGCAAGATGTGAAAATCCCAAGTATTCTCACGTTTATTTCCTATTGGGTAATTACAATTCCGTTGGGATATGTTTTGTGCGTGAGTTTAGAAATGGGAGCTTTCGGGATGTGGATTGCATTGGGATTGGGGCTTACGATTTCGGCAATTCTTTTAGTTTCAAGATTTTTGAAATTATCAGGAAAAAAGATTATTAGTTCTAAAAATTTTTGAATGACTAATAAATAAGTTTGAATATCAAAAAAAATAGTTTTAACTGGCTTTTATGCCATTTCTAATAAAGATGCGGATAAGAGTGACGAAAAATAATGAAGTTTAGATTTGTCCACTATTTGTCCGTAAAGTATAAATGAAAAATCACCTAAAACATTAAAGTACTTAGGTGATTTATTTTGTTGTCTAATTCTGCGGAGAAAGAGGGATTCGAACCCCCGGACCTGTTACAGTCAACAGTTTTCAAGACTGCCGCAATCGACCACTCTGCCATTTCTCCATTCAAAAACAGTTTCCGTTTTTGAGTGGTGCAAATATACTACGTTTTTATATTCTGACCAAATTATTTTAATTAAAATATTTTAACTTCCTCATTATTAGAAATAAAAATTATCATTTACCATATTCTAATCCTAAAAAAACTGCAATTAGGCCCAATAAAATACTTAGAAGAATGTATAATATTAAGGTGAAATAATCTCCGTTTTGTAGTAACGTATAATTTTCTAAAGAGAAAGTAGAAAACGTTGTAAATCCACCACAAAATCCTGCAATGAGAAAAAACTTCAATGGATTATCTGCTTTTATAAAATAAGACGAAAAAAAACCGATAAGAAAACATCCTATTATATTCACCAAAAAAGTCCCCAAAGGAAACTCATTGATTTTCCATAACTTATGAGTGAAACTGGATAGCAAAAAACGCAGAACGCTCCCTAATCCTCCACCAATAAAAATATAGATAAGATGTTTCATTATCGGTTAATCGAACAATATTCTTTCGTGAAATTATTCTAATTCCGCCAAATATCTTTCAGCATCCATAGCCGACATACAACCGCTACCTGCTGCTGTAATGGCTTGTCGATAAATATGATCTTGTACATCTCCTGCGGCAAAAACTCCTGGGAGATTGGTTTTGGTAGAGCCTTTTTCAGTAACGATATATCCGTTTTCGTCTGTCGTAATTTGGTCTTTAAAAACGTCTGTATTCGGCTTATGACCAATGGCGATAAAAATCCCGTGAACGTCTATTTTAGAGGTTTCTTGGGTTTGGTTATTAATAACAATCGCCCTTTCTACCAAGTTGTTTTCGCCCTCTATTCCTATCAGTTCGTGGTTATATTTCACTTCGATATTCGGTGTATTTTCCACACGGTGTATCATCGCTTTCGATGCACGGAAATAATCTTTACGAACCAACATCGTTACTTTTGTACAAAGTTTAGCCAAATATGTGGCTTCTTCGGCTGCTGTATCGCCTGCTCCTACAACAATTACTTCTTTACCTTTGTAGAAAAATCCGTCGCAAGTTGCACATGCAGAAACACCGCCTCCGCTGTATTTTTTTTCGTCCTCTAAACCAAGATATTTTGCCGTAGCTCCTGTGGAGATGATTACGGTTTTGGCAAGAATTTCTTTGCTTCCTGCCCAAAGCTTGTGTATTCCACCAACTTCCGAAGAAAATTCGGCTTTCGTAATCATTTCATAATGTACTTTGGTATCGAAACGTTCGGCTTGTTTTTGCAGTTGCATCATCATTTCTGGACCTGTAACACCATCGGGATAGCCTGGGAAATTATCTACTTCCGTAGTCGTAGTAAGTTGTCCGCCAGGTTCTAAACCCGTGTAAAGTTGAGGTTTTAAATCGGCTCTTGCAGCATAAATAGCCGCTGTAAATCCTGATGGGCCAGAGCCTACAATTACGCAATCGTGTATATTTTCCATAGTATTTTTTTAATTAAAATTTAAAATCTTGTTCAAAATTCGGAATTTATTTTCAGTTATTCTATTTTTTATTGATTAATTTTTTCGATAGAAACGATATGTTTTTCTATATATACTAAACTTTTACCTTTACTTTATCTACATTTAATATCTTGTAAACCAGCTCGGTAATTAGTTCGGAATCCTCCATATTTATCGCTCCTAATCCTTTGCTTTTCAAATCGGTTTCTCTTAGGATAGATATAATTCTTGTGGCGTGTTTTAGCGGAAAATAGCGTGCGGCTTCTGCAAAATCTTTCACGAAATAAGGATTTACGCCCAGCTCTGAAGCAATGGTTTGTGGGCTTTCGGTTTTTACCGTGTGATAAATAATGATATTCGAGAAGAAATTGTACAAACTACCAATCATCATCGGGAGCGGATTGCTCTTGGGATTTTTACCGATAAAGTAAGTGATTTTCATCGCTCTTTCGTGGTTTTTAGTTCCTAAGGCTTTTTGCAGTTCAAACACATTATAATCTTTGCTGATGCCAATATGTTGCTCTACCAATTTCTCATCCAAGATTTCATTTTCCTTTAAAATAATTTTTAGTTTCCCCAGTTCATTAGCAATTCGGGAAAGGTCGTTCCCCAAATATTCTGCAAGTAGAAAAGAGATATTAGGAGCTGTTTTTATATTGAATTTCTTGCATTCATCGGCAATCCAACCAGCAAGTTGATAATCTTTTACAGCTTCGCTTAGATATAAAAATCCTTTTTTTTGTAATAGTTTGGTAATTTTTTTTCTGGAATCCAATTTCTTGTGTTTGTGGGCAAAAACCAAAATGGTAGTTGCCATAGGATTTTCTATATAAGTTTCCAAAATTTTGGCTTCTTGTTCCTCTATTTTCAAATCCTGAGCCTCTTTTACAATGATAAGATTATAGTTGCCAAACATCGGGAATTGCTGAGCAAGGGCAATAATTTCTGCAATGTTGGTATCTTTTCCGTATAAAATTGTTTGCCCAAAATCCCGTTCATCTTCTTCTAAAACATCGTTTTCAAAGGACTTTACAGCAATGTCTATATAATAAGGTTCTTCGCCGTGGAAAAAATAAATGGGCAAAAATTCTTTATTTTTAATATTTTTGAGGATTAAATCTAATTCTTTCATAGCCAATGGAACTTCCGAAACTTAATTTCACGGAAAATTTTAATTTTAAATTCAGAAAAGACAAAGATAAATTTTTTATTTATGATTTGCTACGAAAATCTTGGCTTTTGCTAACACCCGAGGAATGGGTACGCCAACATTGGGTGCATTATTTCCTCTTTACCAAAGGCTATTCCGCATCTGCATTGATTTCTGAAAAAAAAATAAAAATAAACGAAGTTTCCAAAAGAATAGATTTGTTGGTAACGGAAAAAACCATCCCGAAAATTTTGGTGGAATGCAAAGCTCCGCAAATCAACCTTAATGAAAAAACCTTTGAGCAAATTGCCCGGTACAATTCGGTTATCGGTGCAGAACAAATTGTGTTGAGTAATGGTTTTCAGCATATTTTTGCGATATTTGCAGACGGAAATTATCAGTTTTTCCAGCAAGATATATGATGAAATCTTCCCCAAATAGTGTTATAAGCATTTTGCCATTGCTTATTTTTGTTACCGTTTTTTTAGGATTTGGTATTTACCAAAACGATTTTTATGCTTTGCCTTCGCCTATTGCAGCGTTGGTTGGTATTGTATCTGCGTTTATGATATTTCGAGGAAGCATCCACGATAAGATTGATATTTTCCTGAAAGGTTGTGGAGATGGTAAAATCCTCACGATGTGTTTTATATACTTATTGGCAGGTGCTTTTGCTACGGTTTCTAAAACTATTGGTAGTGTAGAAAGTATTGTGAATTTGGGACTTGCATACATTTCTCCGCAATATTTTGCAGCGGGTATTTTTTTCGTGGCTTCGTTTCTTTCTTTTGCTTCGGGAACTTCGGTGGGTTCTATTGTTACACTTGCCCCAATCGTGATAGATTTGGCGGAAAAAAGCCAATCGCCTCTCGGTTTGGTAAGTGCAGCATTGCTTTGCGGAGCGATGTTTGGCGATAATTTGTCCATCATTTCAGATACTACGATTGCAGCTACACAAAGCTTGAATTGTGAGATGAAGGATAAGTTTCGGGCGAATTTCAAATTGGCTTTTCCTGCGGCAATTTTGGCTTTTATCGTGTTTTTATATTTGGGAAATCAAGCGTCTGCAAACTCGGTTATTACCTTAGATTCTGCCAATGGCAATCCGTTGCTTATTTTGCCATATTTGTTGGTTATTGGGTTGTCTATTGCAGGGATTAATGTTTTTGTAACACTGTTTTGCGGGATTTTGTTTTCGGGAGTTTTGGGATTGTATTTTGGCAATTTCGATTTTTTAGGATTTACAAAAACCACTTACGAAGGATTTACAGGAATGACTGAAATTTTCCTACTTTCCTTATTTACAGGTGGTTTGGCGGCTTTGGTGGAAAAAGCAGGAGGCATACAATTTTTATTAAATAAAATCAGTAGATTCATCAATAACAGAAAAAATGCAATGTTGGGAATTGGCAGTTTGGTTAGTGTTACCAATTTATGCGTTGCCAACAATACGATTGCCATACTAATATCGGGAAATATTGCGAAAAAAATAACGGATAAATTTGGACTAAAACCCAAAGAATCTGCTTCGGTGTTAGATATTTTTGCGTGTTATGTACAAGGGCTTATTCCTTATGGTGCTCAGGTTTTGATACTTATTTCTCTTAGCCAATTCAAGATTTCTTATACCGAATTATTTTTGAATGCGTGGTATTTGCATATTTTACTTTTAGCAACAATTCTTTATATTTTATTAGGAAAATCGAAAAAATAATGCAACGATTTTTTTCTTCATTGGAAAGAAAACCAACTGCCTTTTTCGATGATTAATAAATTGTTTTTCTGCAAATCTTCTACAAATGCATCTTCGTTTTCAAACCGTAGGATAATATTTTCAAATGTTTTTTTGCGTAGGGAATAGGCTTCCATAAACTCTGCATTATCTTTAAAAAATTGCAAATCGCTCTTCCTCATCCAGCGTACGAACTGTTTGTTATTTCTTACTGTAATGCTTTTTCTTCTATTAGTTAAAGTATATTTCATTTCCCAATACTTAGGCAAAAGTAAACAAACTAATTGTTTTAAAATCAGTCTTGTATATTAAATTTACTTAAATGAAATATTAACGGAATGTGAATGAAATCATTCAAAATTTAAAACATTTAACCCGCAAAATCTTTCAACATATTGATAGATGGACAGAAAAACAGAGTCCCGGTTTTTGCCGTACTATAATCCAATATTCTATCGTAATTGCCCTCTGGTTCGCCGATAAACATTCTTCGGAGCATTTCTTGTAATGTTGTAAAAGTACTGGTATAAGCTATGAAATAAGTTCCCATTTCGTTTTTTGCAATATTCCCAAAAGGCATATTATCTCGTATCACTTTTTTATCATCACCCACATTTGCAAGTGCGGAATGCGAGTTAGACGGTTTTTCGTCATCAGACATTTCTATATCATTGGCTTTGCTTCTGCCGAAAACTTTCTCTTGTTCGGCGGTTGGCAAATTATTCCACTCTTGCATATTGTGCAGATATTTTTGCACGAAAAGATAACTTCCGCCTTTGTACATCGCATCTTCGTTACCAATAATCCCAAAATGTGTACGCTCTTCACCATCAGGATTTTCTGTGCCATCTACAAAACCCAAAATGCTTCGTCCATCCAAATATCTAAAACCGTGAACTTCCTCCGTACAATCGGCAACCGAGGACAGAACCGCAGAGATTTCAGATGCCATTTCGATAGCATAACTATGGTTTTCTGCACGAATGTGGAAATGTAAATCCGCAGGTGTAGAAACAGCAGTATGCACTTTTCCTTCAATCGGTTCAAAATTAGTAAGTTCTTTTGGTAAAGGTTCTGGTAGATTTAGAGTTTTCCAAGCCTTGTAACTAATGCCCAAAACTACGCTTGCCTTCGGTTCGGTGGTTCGGATTTTAGCAGAGTTATTGAGGTTGATGACTAATGAGCAGATGCGTTGGAAAATTGACTGTATATCATCAATTCCTGATTTGAAATCCCATACTAAAAAAATAGTGTTATTGTTCGGAGAATCTAATACGTTTTGCGATTTGGTATTCATAGTGGTTTGATTTTATTTTAATCTGATGACAAAATTAGTTTTTTATTTTTAATTAAAGAAACAAGAACTTTTACAAAAATCTAATATTATTAAAAAAATATGTTAAAAATCAGTTGAAAGAAAAGATTATATTTTTAATTTTAGTTGTACCTTTATAGAAAATAAAAGAGAAATAATAAAGAATATGAAAAACTTATCCGATTTCCAAAATTTGAAATCCAAAACCGATTTGTGGAATTATCTTACCAATAATTTAGATGAAAACCCAATGTACAAAGAGGTTTTAGATAAAATAACCTATGAAGAAGAACTTCGTAAACTGCAAGCAGAATTGGTGAATTTCCAAAAATGGGCAGTAGAAAACAAAAAGAAAATCGCCATTATTTTTGAAGGTCGAGATGCCTCAGGAAAAGGTGGAACGATTAAGAGATTTAATGAACACCTGAACCCTCGTGCTAGGAGATTGGTTGCCCTAAACAAACCAACTGATGTAGAGCGTGGACAGTGGTATTTTCGCAGATATGTGAAAGAATTGCCCAACGAAGGAGAGATTGTTTTCTTCGATAGAAGTTGGTACAATAGGGCAGTGGTAGAACCTGTAATGGGATTTTGTACGCCCGAGCAATACGAGAGTTTTATGGTGCAAGTTCCGGAGTTTGAACATATGTTGTACGAAGCGGGAACGCATATTATAAAATTTTGGTTTTCCGTATCCAAAGAGCAACAGCTTTACCGTTTCAATCGCCGATTGAAAAATCCACTGAAAAGATGGAAATACAGTCCGGTAGATGAAAAAGGGCAAGAACTTTGGGACACGTTTACTTATTACAAAGACCAAATGCTTAGTCGCACGCACAATGCATTTTCGCCTTGGGTTATCGTGAAATCCGATAATAAATTAGAAGCAAGGTTAGAGGCAATTCGTTATGTACTTTCTCAGTTTAATTATACAGGAAAAGAAAATGCCGAAGTAAACCTAAACCCTGACCCAAACGTGGTGCAAAGATATTTCCGAACAGTGAAACAAATAGATTTGTAGAAGTTGGTTTTACATTAAATTCATCAATCAAAAAAAATCTAAAAAATGGATATTACACAAGAACAATACGATATACTGAACACCAAAAAAGGACTTTATGCTCTATTGCAAAACGAAACATTGGATGCCGATAAAGCCCTGAAATTCGTGAAATACGAAAAACGACTCGCAAAATTGCAAGAGGAAATGATAAAACTCCTGAATTGGGTTGTAGAAAATAACCAAAAAGTAGTGGTGATTTTCGAGGGTCGAGATGCCGCAGGAAAAGGCGGTGCAATCCGTAGAATTACAGAAAACCTAAATCCCAGACAACATAGGGTAGTCGCTTTGCCAAAACCCGATGAAGTGGAACTTGGGCAATGGTATTTCCAAAGGTATATTAATCAATTACCAAAATCTGGGGAAATTGTTTTCTTCGATAGAAGCTGGTACAACAGGGCAGTTGTAGAGCCTGTAAACGGTTTTTGTACAGAGGAAGAATACAAGGTTTTTATGGAACAAGTGAATGAGTTTGAAAAGATGCTTATCGGTTCGGGAGTTTATTTGCTGAAACTGTATTTTTCTATTTCTAAGGAAGAGCAAGAGAAACGTTTTAAAGACATTATGGGCAGTCCTCTGAAAAAATGGAAATACAGTAATGTGGATAAAAACGCCCTTAATCTTTGGGACAAATACACCGAATACAAAGAAAAAATGTTCGAGGTTTCCAGTACCGATTTTGCACCTTGGCGAGTCCTTCAGGCGAATAGAAAATCCCGTGCAAGGATAGAAGCATTGGAGTATATTTTGCAAAGTATCCCATACCAAACCAAAAATATGGATGCTATAAAACACGAAGACATAGATTAGTTTTAAAACAAAACAGCACTTGCAAGAGTGCTGTTTTATCTTTCTTAAAATCAGGGTTTTACAAGGTTTTTATATTGGCTTTTAGTACTTCGTGTATTTCTTCGTTTCGGGTAATCATTAGCCTTTCAAATCCAAGCAAAGAAATCATTGCACAAGTTTCGGCATCGTTTCCTGCTATGTGATGTTCGAAGGAAATATTGTTTTGGTTGGCTAAGTTTTTCAATCCGTAAGCCGACAATCCTTTCCAAGATTTTTTGGCGATTTGTATCGAACACAAATAATTGATTTTCGGTTTGAAAATCCCATAATAATCCAAACAACTTCTAAGTACACCAGCATCAAAAGCCGCATTGTGAGCAATCATAAGATTACCGTAAAGCATTTCCTCAGCTTCATACCAAATCTCATCGAAAGTCGGTGCATACAAAACATCCTCAGGTTCTATACCGTGTACAGCTACATTATGTTTGTTGAAATAAGGAAAACAAGGCGGTTTTATCAGCCAATTTTTGGTTTCTACAATTTCCCCATTTTCCACCAAACATATTCCCATTTCGCAAGCCGAATTTCTATCGTTGGTTGCCGTTTCAAAATCTATCGCACAGAAATCTAACATTTTTATTTAAGGTTAAGAAAGTGTTTAAAAATCAGCCATCGGCTTTGGTAATATTTTTTGTTTTGATGTTTTTGCCTTAGTTTCCAAGTTTTTGGTGCTTGTGCATAAAATCCGAAATGAGCCCGAACAACCGCCCAAAGATGCGGCAATCCGTCCTTTAATCCAAATCTTATTCCTGCAATGCCATCCAAACAAAGTCGGAAAAAAATAATCCAAATAAGATTAGGAAATGGCAAATTCTTCAACATCATCGAAAGGTTGTTTCGGAAATTGAGATACGTTTTCTGCGGGCTTTGTTTATTCAGCGTTCCTCCGCCAACGTGGTAAACTGTGGACGAACCGCAATAGTAGATTTTCCGTCCATTATTTATCAATCTCCAACACAAATCTATTTCTTCCTGATGAGCAAAAAACCGTTTATCAAAACCATTTTGTTCCCAAAAATCTTTACTTCTGATGAATAAAGCACAACCCGAAGCCCAGAAAATTTCCGCCACATCATCGTATTGTTGTTCGTCTTTTTCCAGTTCATCAAAAACTCTTCCTCTGCAATACGGATAACCGAGATTGTCCATCAAACCGCCTCCTGCACCTGCAAATTCAAAATATTGGTCATTTTCAAAAGAGAGGATTTTGGGTTGGATTGCAGCAATGAGATTATCTTTTTCAAATAAATCTAAAATCGGATTTGTCCAGTTTTCGGTAACTTCTACATCGGAGTTTAGCAGGCAATAAATATCGGCTTCTATATGTTTCAAACCATCGTTGTAACCGCCTGCAAATCCTGTATTTTTTTCATTAATGATGATTTTTATCTCAGGAAAATGAGTTTCTAAAAACGCCACAGAATCGTCCGTAGAAGCATTATCTATAACGTATATTTCGGCATTTCTGGAATGTTGAATTACGGCAGGCAAAAATTTTTCCAACCAATGTTTTCCGTTCCAGTTTAGTATAGCGATGGCTAATTTCACAATTTTATTTTTTTTAAATTAAAGTTCTTCTTAATTAAAATTTGCAAAGCGTTTGCGGTATTTCTTTTCTTTAAATTAAATTTGCAAAATGAAAGGTTTACAAGCCACTTATCAATATCTAAAACAATTTCTGACAGAAGAACGTTTTGCAAAAATAGAACATTTTGCCGAAGAAAGTTCAGATTTTGTACTTCCCGTGATGGAAGATGTTTACCAATATCGAAATGCAGCCGCTATTGTGCGAAGCGTCGAGGCTTGTGGTTTTCATAAAGTTGTGGCATTGGAAGCCAAAAATATCTTCGACCCAAACCTGAAAGTTACCAAAGGTGCAGATACTTGGGTAGAAGTGCAAAAAATGGCATATTCCTTGGAAACCTTACGAGAAATACGAAAACAAGGCTATAAATTGGTGGCGGTTTCTCCTGAAAAAAATGCAACAATGCTCCCAGATTTTCAGATAAATGAACCTGTGGCTTTGGTTTTCGGAACAGAATGGGAAGGGGTTTCCACAGATTTTTTGGATGAAGTAGATGAAACTTTGGCAATCCCGATGTATGGTTTTACACAGAGTTTCAATGTATCTGTGGCGGCTGCGATTTGTATGTACGATTTGAAACAAAAACTGCTAAAATCCAATATCGATTACAAACTTTCTGATGAGAAAAAATTGCAAATGAAAATCCGTTGGGCTGTAAATTCCATAAAAAGTGGCGAAGAAATTTTACGGAAATATCTTTCGGAAAATTCTAATCTCTAACTTTTCCCTTGTAACCTCAAATTCCAAGCAGAGATAAAAATTCCTGCGGTTTCTGTTCTCAGCCTTTGGTTGCCGAGCGAGATGGCTTTTATATTTTTTTCTGCCAATTGTTGTATTTCGTTTGGGGAAAAATCGCCTTCTGGACCGATGAGAAATGTGTAAGAATTTTGGGTTTCTATTGCAGATAAATCAATTCTTTCAAAAGCGGTATCGCAGTGGGCAACAAAGGTTTGTTCGGGATTTGTGATTTTTATAAAATCAGCTAATTTTATCAGCGGATTTATTTTCGGGAAATGAAATCTCAAACTCTGTTTAGATGCTGCAATGGCTTGTTTTTGCAATTTTTCTAAGTTAATATTTTTCCTTTCAGATTTTTCGGTTTGTAAGAATGTAATTTCCGAAATGCCCATTTCCGTAGCTTTTTCCACGAAAAATTCAGTTCGGTCGATATTTTTTGTCGGGGCAATCGCAATATGTAATTTCGGTGAAAAATCTGGCAGTTTTTCCTGAATTTCCGTAACAGCAATATTTACCTTTTTACCTTCAAAAACCAAATTGCCTT
>JAUNTR010000056.1 GCA_030538575.1 Cruoricaptor ignavus
CAACCTTTGGTTTTGCTATTGATAATACCTTTGTTCTATTATCGCAAGGAAATTGGGAAGAGGAAAAACTTTCATAATTAAAGCAATCTATAATTAGACGTAAAACAAATGTAAAATTTGCGATGTTTTTAATCAATATAACCGTTTTATTGCAATGAATCGTATCATTAAATTTATATCTTCAAAAAATCTTTATTATGTAATAATGTTTTTTGCGATTCTTTTCTTTTATACAAAAGGAAAAATCATAACGGAAAAAATTACATCAGGTATATTAATAATACTGTTCATATTAGTCATTATTAATATTTTCTTTAACATGAAAACTAAAATTAGCAATGAATAAAATTTCAATTTCATGAAAAAATTAAATGTAAATTTGTAAGGAGATTGGTGTTTGGGACAACAGTATAATTGGAAGTATTTAATCTAAAAGACAAAAAATATGAGTATCAACTCGTACCTTTCTTAATTTTGGAAATGAAAAAATATTTGCTATTTATAAAATCGAAAATCAACCAAGGGGCTTCTGCTAAAAACAGCCCAATGCTTGATTTTTATTTTAAGAGATTTACAGATAAATATTATCTATTTTTATATCTTTTTTATTTTATATTTTTCTTACCCATAAGCGCCAGTAGCATTGGGTTTGCAAGTGAAGATAAGGTTTTATTACATTATTCTAACCAATCTTTTTATACTATTAATTTTTTCAAACTAACTATTATTTTGGTTTTACAAGTTTTATTTTGGAAAACTATCGTATCAGAAATCAATAAAAACAGTTACAGTATATTGATGAACAGTATAAAATTAAATATTAAAAATAAAAACGAGCAATATAATATTTTATTCAAAACTATTTTTTTTACAGGATTTAGTTTCAGGATTTTAATCACCTCTTTGCTGGTTGTTATTTTTATGGTAAAATCATATTTTCCTGTTGATTTTTTGCCTAATCTCATTATTGCGATTATTGTAATTTTAGCAGTAATACTATTTATTCATAGTTTAGAATGTTTGCTTTTTTATGTAAATACAAAGTGGAAAATTAATTATTCAGTATTTACGATTATCTTATTTACAATAGGATTTATTAGTTTTAGTTTTTTACAAAAAACACAAGAATTATCAGGATTCCAATTACTTTTCATTTTACTTTCTTTATTTGGCTTTACTTTCTTAATCAGATATTTTGTTCAAAATAGATTATGACTATTTTCAAATATTTCCTCAAAGTTTACATTAAAAAACTGTTTTGGTTGCATTATCTCGTTTTTTTATCGCTCTATATGATAAAAACAGAACACTTATACTATCTTTTATTCATTCTTACCTTCAATTTGCTTATTCAACAAACAAAAATATTTAGTTATTACAAAGATTTATTTTCACTTTTCAAACTATACCAATTTTCACTTTATCCAATAGTATTTTATAATTCCGTTATGAATTTTATTTTGCTAATTCCGTTTGTAGAGAAAATAGGAATTCCACTTTTTCTTTTCATTCAAGTTTTTGGATTTTGTTATAATTTCATCAAAACAATTTATTATGAATATCATTGAGATACAGCATTTAAAAAAAGTTTACAATCGAAAAAATATTTTTGAAAATTTGAATATCGAAATTCCAAATAAAGGCATTGTTCTATTAAAAGGAGATAATGGCAAAGGAAAATCAACCCTTTTGAAAATCATAGCAAAGATGATAAAATCCGATTTCGGAACTATAAAATATAATGACACCCAATTTTTTCATAAATCAGGATTTTTGTTGGACACTCCTATTTTATTAGAAAACTTGAATTTTGCAGATAATATAAGCCTTATAGGTAATTTATTAAAACTAAAAAATGATGACATCCAAAATAGTATATTGAAATATCAGGAAATTTTCGATTTACCAACTAAAACCTTATACAAAGATTTTTCTTTGGGAATGAAAAAAAAGGCAGAAATTGCGAGAACGCTAATTAATAATCCTCATTACATTTTTTGGGACGAGCCTTTTAACTCCTTAGATAAAATGAGTATAGATATAATTTTGAATGAGATATTGGATATTAACAAACTATTTTTCATCACCACTCACGAGAATTATTTAGATGAAAAATCGGATAAAATAATTAATATGTGAAAATTATAGATAGAGTTTTATTACCCTTTCTGAGTTTTATCATCATAAAAAAATGAAATAGGAACATCAAAAAAAGTACAAATCTTTTGCAAGATAGTCATATTTATTTTCTTGGTTTCCCCACTTTCTATTCTGCATAGTGTAGATTGGGAAATTTCCAACTCTTGTGCCAGTTCTTCTTGTGTTAATTTTCTTTCTGCTCTTAATTTTCTTATTTTAATTCCTATCATTTCAATATTGTTTTGGTTTAGTTTGCGACAAATATAAATATTATTTTTATTTAGAACAAATTTAATTAAAATTATTTTTATGCAAAAACGCATAAAATTTATGCGTTTTTGCATTGTGCAGTTCTAAGATTTACCACATCTTTGCGACAGAAAGTTTAAGGAAAAACTTTCATAATTTAAAATAATCTATAAAAATTTAAATCTTATGAAAAAATTAGATGTAAAGCAAATGGAAAATTTGCAAGGAGGCTGGAAGTTAACTGATAGAGATAAAGGGTGCTTTTTTGCAGGACTCGCTGCTGGAGTAGCCGCTGGAATGAATCCTTTGGTCGGAGGATTAACTGGCTTAGCTTGTTTTTATCTGAACTAATAGTAATATGAATTCAGAAAGTATATTTATTATATTACTTATTATAATAATAGCTATAAGCTATAGATATATTAAAAAAAAATGAGTTTATATATTTAGTTCCAAACGATGGAAAATAAGCTATCAAAAAAAGGGGAAACAAACTTCCCCTTTTCTAAATTTCTATGAAAAACTTTTTATTATTTTTAGGCATAATTCTATGTTACTTTTTACTTAATTACATAGATAAATCATTTATCGCCACCGATTCCAAAATCTTCGATTTTTTATCCAAAGATTATCCAAGTGCCGTAGTGCAGAACTATATGGATAGCCAAAAGAAATGGTGGTGGGTTTCCTATGCTATAACGCCTTTGCTTATTGGGATAAAAGTTTTGCTGGTGGCTTTTTGCCTCAATTTTCTAAAAATTATAGATGAAAATGCAGATAATATAAAATACTCAGATTTTGTGTTTATCTCCCTTATTGCAGAGTTTGTATTTATTATTGCTGGGCTTTACAAATTTGTGTATTTCTACTGGTTGCAAACAGACTACACACTAGAAGATTTGCAAACCTATTACCCGATGTCGCTCATCAATTTTCGGGAGTACATCTCTACGGAGAAATGGTTGGCGTATCCGTTGCAATTGGTTAATCTGTTCGAGGTATTCTACTGGATAGTATTGGTTGTTGGTGTTCGTGGTTTGTTTGGGGACAATATCTCTCATCGTCGCACAACGGGCTATGTAGCACTTACCTATGGTACAGGTCTATTGTTTTGGACAGGGATTGTTTGCTTCCTTATCCTAAATGCACAATATTAGGCATTTAAAAATCTTAGATTTATGAAAAATAAAAAAACACTGAAAATTCTTGCTTTTGCTTTCCCTTTACTTTTGTTAGGGATTATCGGTTATCTATTCTTTGGCTTACAACAGAAAAAGCAAATGGCAGAAACCCTACACACCCTACCCGAAATAAGTATGAAAACCATTAATGGAAAAGGTTTACAAACAAAAAAATTGGATAATGGGAAAAATAAAGTGATAATCTATTTCAGTCCTCATTGTCATTTTTGCGAAGCCGAAGCCGAGGAACTTTCAAAAATATATGCAAAAAATCCCGATACAGAATGGATATGGATAGCAAGCGAACCTATTGAAGAAATAAAAGATTTTGCCAAACAACATCAATTAGATAATAAAGAACAGATAAAATGGTGCAACGATGACCAAGCTCTATTCTACCGAAAATTTTCATTAGGAAGCGTGCCGTATTTATTGGCTTATAATAAAAATAACCAACTGGTTTACAAAAACAAAGGAGCTATAAAATTAGAACAAATACTAACCCATTTCTAATGCGAAATAAAAACGGAAACCATATCCAAAAAACATTTTCTCTACAAAAAGACCAAACCGATTGTGGAGTTGGCTGTTTGCAATCTTTACTACGATACTATGGCGGAAATGCGTCTTTGGAAATGCTGAGAGAAAAAAGCGGAACAACAAAAACGGGGACAACGCTTTTAGGACTTTACCAATGTGCCAATGCCATAGGTTTTGATGCGGAAGGTTGCGAGGCAGACATCAATGCTTTGGAAGAACACGGGAAACCCGTAATTTTACACGTTATTATAGACCAAAAAAACGAACATTATGTGGTATGTTATTATAGAGATATTGCTAAAAATAATCAGTTTCTTATTGGAGATCCTGCCAAAGGATTAGAGTATTGGTCGGAAGAATACCTTACCGAAGTTTGGCAATCCAAAACCTGCCTTACCATAGAACCCAACAACAGTTTTGTAAAAACCACAGATAGCAATAAAGAAAAATTAAAATGGCTGAAACAACTCATTAGCAAAGATAGAGAAGCCATTTATACGATACTATTTTTGGGTATCGTTTTCACTCTACTTGGAATGTCGATGTCTATTTTCTCACAAAAATTGATTGATGATATTTTACCGAAAAGAAAACTAAATATCCTAATGCTAAGCATTGGTTTTTTGGGATTTTTACTTTTAGGAAGAACCGTGGTTCAGGCACTTCGAGAGTTGTACATCATCAAGCAAAGTAAAGCATTTAATGAACGGATTAATGATAAGTTTTACACCTCTTTGTTACACCTTCCAAAATCATTTTTCGACACCCGAAAAGTAGGCGATTTCGTTGCAAGGCTAAATGATACACAAAGAATACAGAATGTAATAAAACTATTGATAACCAATACCGCAACGGATATTTTGGGCGTACTAATTGCCATCGGGTTTTTGTTCTATTATTCTTGGAAATTGGCTTTGGTTTGCGTGGTTGTTTCGCCTTTGGTTTTTTACTTAATTTTTAGATTTAATAAACAGATTATTGAAGCCCAACGCAATGTAATGCAAGCATATAGCGGAAATGAAGCCAATTACATTGATAGCATTAGAGGAATAGATGTTGTGAAAGGTTTTTCTAAACAATCTATTTTCCTGAAAAGAAATAAAATATTTTTCACTCATTTTCAAAATCAAATTTTCGACTTAGGAAAACTTAACCTAAAAATTACGTTTTATTCGGGTATCGCATTAGTTTTTATCCTAATCGGAATACTAAGTTTCTCATCTTACAACGTTTTGATTGATGATATAAAAGTTGGCGAACTGATGGCAATTATAGGAATTTCGAGTTCTTTATTGGCTTCCATTACCAATCTCGCTTTGGCAAGTATCCCGATGCAAGAAGCTCGTGTTGCTTTCGATAGAATGTTTGAATATTCTTCCCTCACAAAAGAATCAGAACAAGGAGAATGCATTACAAATATCAACAATATCGAAGTCCGAAATATAGATTTTAGATTTAATGGAAGAAGCCCGTTGTTTAGCGGTATTTCTTTCAATTTAGAAAAAGGAAAAATAACTTGTCTATTAGGCGAAAGCGGGAGTGGAAAAACTACACTAACCGAAATTTTACAGAAAAACTATACTCCCGAAAACGGAAATATTATCGTAAATAACGCCACAGATTTACAAAACATTTCCTTATCAAATTGGAGAAATTTAGTAAGTGTTGTTCCTCAAAATATTCAGATGTTCAATGGGAATGTTTTAGAAAATATTATTTTGAGTGATACCGTAGATGAGCAAAAATTACAAACTTTAATTTCTTATGGTTTTGATGTTTTTATCAATTCTCTACCACAAGGATTTATGACGTTAGTTGGAGAAGAGGGTATTAACTTATCAGGCGGACAAAAGCAACTATTAGGCTGGATGAGAGCATTGTATCACGAGCCGAAATTTCTAATTTTAGATGAACCTACATCTTCCCTCGACCAATCGAACAGAGATTTTATTCATCAAATTATTCAAAATCTTAAACCTCAAATTCCAATCCTTATCATCAGCCATCATTTGGAGGAAATTAGCAATATTGCTGATGACATTTTAGTCTTGAAAAACGGTCGAATTACCAACCTTACCGAAAATTTTAGTTAAAAAAAATCCTAATCCTCTTTCCTATGTTTATCGGGTTGAGTAATGGTTTTTTCTGTCCATTCTACTTTTTTCACAAATTTATTTTGCCTAAATTGGCAATCGGATAACTGACAAATCTCGCAAGAGAAAGGCTTACAATCATCCATATGGAAATTGAACTCCACACTTCTATCGGTATTTTCTGCAACTAATTTCAGCAGTTCCGTCATTTCATTATGGGCTTCTCTCAGTTCCAAATAATAGGGCAAAGTAAGATGGGCATCTATATGCAACGTACTACCGTGTTGTTGTATCTTCACATTGTGGATGTCTATCCATTTATTTTTTCGGTTCTTGGAAAGAAAATCGGCAAGGCGTTTTACCATTTCCAAATCGGCTTCATCCATAATTCCGCTAAGGGATTTTCGGATAATTCCGTAGCCTACAAAAATAATATAACCACCAAATAAAAGTGCCACAGCAGCATCTAACCAATTGATTTTCGTAATATAAACCAATACCAAACTAACCACTACGCCAACCGTAGTAATGGTGTCGCTTTGCAAATGTTTCCCCGAAGAAATGAGAACGGCAGAGTTTTCTTTTTCACCTTTTTTAATAGATAAATAACCGAGAAAGTAATTGATAACTGCCGTAGCAGAAATGATGAAAATCCCGTAATCTAACTGTTGCAAAACATTACCATGCAAAAGGGAATCTACGGCTTCTACGATAATCATAATCCCCGCAAAGATAATTAAAGCCCCTTCTACCCCCGAAGTTACAAACTCTACTTTTCCGTGTCCATAAGGGTGATCTGCATCTCTCGGTTTTGCCGCAAGATACAAGGAATAAAGTCCCATAAAAGCCGCCACAATATTCACGATACTTTCCATAGCATCGGAAAATACGGCATCGGAATTGGTAAGATGCCAAGCGTAGAGTTTCCCCACGAATAGCAAAATCCCAACTATGGCGACATTTCTTTGGAAAGTAAATTTCAGTTGTTCGTTTGTTTTTTGTTTGTTTGCCATTGCTTCATCATTAAGTTTCATCTATCTAACAGACTAAGAAAGGAATCCCGTTTTTACAAGATTCCTTTTTGTTTATTTTTATTATTATTTTCATTTCTTAAAATCGATATCCAATACCGAGTAACCCTTTCAGAAATAATTCATCACCAGGAGAATCAAAAGCTCTACCCAAACCAATGGAAGCTTCGAAAGTAATATTTTTCTTGGTTGTCCATTTCCCACCAAAACCAACTCCTAAGCCAAATTTGGTTTCTTTTATTTCGTTATTTGAAGAAGTGTAATAAGTATTTCCCGTAGTGGGATCATAATAAGAAAAACTTGATGTCCAAGAATCTTTTCGTCCCAATACACCTGCAAAACCATCTACAAAGAAACCATTAGCCCATTTTTTACCGAAATAATAACGATAATAAGGCATAATATGCCAATAACCGGTTTCGTTTATAGCATAGTCGTCTATAACAAATGTTACATTTACCCCAATCCCCGAATCGTGGTTCAGGTGTCTTTCGTAAGCCAAATTTCCCACTCCTAATATCAAAGCAATGGGATTAACCATTACATCGTTTTTGCCTTGTTTTTGTTCGTTAGGAACATCAGTTTCTGTAATTTGAGCATTAGCAAGGGTAAAACACAAGGATAATGCAGCAAGAATAAAATACTTTTTCATAGTCGTTCTTTTTACGGCTAAATGTACAATATTTTGTTTAAAACGACATCAAATATTTATTAAAAATTAACGACTTTTTTATTCTTAAATCTTTACACCAATTTTTGCTCTACCAAATATTCTGCAATTTGTATAGCGTTGGTTGCTGCTCCTTTTCTTAGGTTGTCTGCTACAATCCACATATTCAGCGTATTGGGTTGAGAATTATCTCTCCTTAATCTCCCAACAAACACCTCATCTTTCCCTTCGGAATAATAACACATAGGGTAGATTTTCTCTTCAGGATTATCTTGTAAAACGACACCATTGGTTTGGTTGAGGATGGTTTTTACTTCATCTAAATCGAAATCGTTTTCAAACTCCACGTTTACACTCTCCGAATGTCCGCCTTGCACAGGAATTCTTACGGCAGTTGCTGTAATTTTCAAACTATCATCGGCAAAGATTTTCTTCGGCTCGTTCATCAGTTTCAATTCTTCTTTGGTGTAATCTCCTTCATCAAAAACATCGCATTGTGGCAAAGCATTTTTGAAGATTTGGTAAGGATATACTTTCGCCACAGAATTATCGCCCACAACTTCTGCATTCAACTGATCTACAGCAGCTTTACCTGTCCCAGAAACAGATTGATAAGTGGAAACTATAATCCTTTTGATTTTATATTTTTTGTGCAACGGATAAAGTGCCATTACCATTTGTATGGTCGAGCAATTGGGATTGGCAATAATTTTGTCTTCGGAAGAGAGAACATCGGCATTAATTTCGGGAACGACCAATTTTTTAGTCGGATCCATACGCCAAGCGGAAGAATTATCTATAACGAAAGTGCCCACCTCTGCAAACTTTGGAGCCCATTGCAAAGACGTTCCTCCACCTGCGGAAAAAATCGCAATATCGGGTTTTTGGTTTACCGCATCTTGCATAGAGGCAATGGTGTAATCTTTACCTTTATAATGGATTATTTTCCCTACGGATTTTTCGGAAGCTACGGGAATAAGCTCTGTAATCGGGAAATTTCTTTCTTCTAAAACTTTCAGCATCACTTGTCCTACCATACCTGTAGCACCTACTACTGCGATTTTCATTGTTTTTATGTTTTGTTGTTTTTAAATATTTTCAGGAAACGAAATTACAAATAAAAAGTGAAAATATGTGATTTCATTAAAAATAAAACTCCGACAATACAATCGGAGTTAGACTTTTTTATATTAATTAATTTGATATTTTTTCTTATCCAAATAATTTAGCATAAGGAAATCTTGCGAAAAACAAAGCAACGGCTACCAATCCCAATATCACAATACCGAAATTGAGTGTAGTGTTGGTTTTTATTTTTTTGTTGGTAATCGTCATTACCACAGCTGCCAAAAGCATTGTTACAGGATGTTCTATGTACGAAAATCTAAGGTCGGCGTTTTTCATTAATCCGCCCATTCCTAATTGCTCCACGGCATTACCAAATCCTGATGTTCCGAAAAGCATTACCAACCCGATAAGGAATTGAATGTGAAAGAAAATCATTGTGAAAAGCGAGGATTTTCTAAGTAATTTCGAGATTTTACCCGAGTAACCGAACATCGCTACTAATAACGAAATAACGAAAACTGCGATTAATAACAATTCTAAATAGGCAAAGCCACGGTGTGCGTTTAAAATAATTTTTCCTAAATCCATAAAATATATTCTTTAATTGACAAAGATAACAAAAATCCCGACTTGGCATCGGGATTTTTGTGTTTATAATTTGTAAGTTGTTTTGGGGTTTAGAAGATATATCTAATTCCAAACTGCCCTTGCCATCTTGATGCTAAATCTGAAACATTATAAGCCTTATTATCACTTGGAGCTCTAAATGTATAACCTCTACCTGTATAAGTAATAAGCTGATAAGCATTATTAGCTACAAAATAACTTCTTCCCCAATCTTTGTTGATAAGATTTCCTACATTGAAAATATCTAATGTAAGTTGGAATTTGTGTACTCTATCTTTGATGTTTATACCTAAATCTTGGCTAATTCTCAAATCGAATCTATTTTCCCAAGGTGTACTTGCTCCATTTCTTTCAGCATATTGTCCTCTTCTTGTTCTCAAGTATTCATCTTGCTCTATAAAAGCATCAAGTGCTGCCCATTGGTCTGCAACTGAGATAGGGTTGGAGCCCGTAATTGGAACTAAATTAATTTCACTTGCATTTAAAGGGACATAAATCAAGTCATTAGATCTTGCTCCGTCGCCATTAAGATCACCATTATACAGATAAGTAAATGGAGAACCTGAAGTACCTGCGTAGAATAAGCTAAATCCTGTGGAGAATGCTTTATGTCTTCCGTAAGACACTTTATAACCTAAACTACCTATCACTCTATGTCTTATATCGAAAGTAGAACGTGATAATTCAGGATTATTTGGATTATTTACAATTTGTACAAATTCCCAGTTAGACATTGCTGTACTACTTGTTCCATCATTTAAAGACCTTGATTGTCCATGAGTATACGCAGCCATAAGGTCTAAACCAAAGTTGAATGATTTTGATACTTGCGTGGTCAAACTATATGTGTATCCACTGCTTGAATTATCCAATAGAATTACATTTGTGAAATCTCTACTCACACGTTGTCCAGCGTAAGATGGTCTAATATCTGCTCCACCTGAAAGTGTTGGATCAATAGTTCCACTCGCTCCTGAAATATTGATATCCGAATACACAATATTGTTTAATGTCTTGGAAAGCATACCTTCCAATGTTACATTAATTCCTCCTGGAATACGGAAATCTGCAGCCATATTAAACCTCAACACTTGTGGTATTTTGAAGTCTTTGCTTACCAAATTCACTTCCGTAGTCGTAGTTGCAGTACCCATATTTCTTTGGTTGCTGATATTCGGGTCAAATCCGTTACCGTTATTAATA